>JACRMK010000058.1 GCA_016235055.1 Chloroflexota bacterium
CCCGCCGAAAAAGTGGCGCTGCCCTCCCCCCGACCCCCTCCCAACTTCGTTGGGAGGGGGCGAGATTCTTAGGGGAGGTGCGCGGCGGCTGCGCCGCCGCGCACCTCCCCGTTAGCTTTTCCCCTTCTCCCCCGCGCGCGGGGGAGAAGGGGCAGGGGATGAGGGGGCATATTGGCAGCCGACTCCAAAATGAGAATTGCTGGCCCGCGAAAGCGGGTATCCAGAGGCGTTGCCTTGGACTCCCGCTTCCGCGGGAGTGACAACTTTTCGGCCAACCATACCGATTCGCCCCCCCCGATCCGCAGTGGGCTGGGCAGCGCGCCTGCACGTCCCGCGGGCCAGGCGACGCGCAACGGCAGCGCCACCGAAGCGCCATCGTCTACGATACGCTGGGCTCCCGACGGCGCATTGACGGGCGCCGTGTCGCGCAATTGCCACGCATGGCAATTTGCACTATGATGGGCGCGTTCCAGCCAACCGCCGCAACGCCCGGAGCGCCCTGCCATGCCCGACACCAACCATTGGAACGTCGAAACCACCGACCACATCACGACGCTGACGCTGAACCGCGCAAGCGCCAAGAACAGTCTGTTGCCGGAAACGCTTGTTGAACTACGCACTATTACAGCGTGGCTCGCGGCCGACCGCGCCACCTGGGCGGTGGTCGTGCAGGGCGCCGGCGACCATTTTTCGACCGGGGTTGACGTCGGCATCATCGGCCAGATGCCGGGCCAGCCCGAGGCCGAGTACCGTACCAGCCTGCGCACGATGCAGAGCGCCCTCGATGAATTTGAAGCGCTGGAGAAGCCCGTCATCGCCAAGCTGCGCGGCTTCTGCATCGGCGGCGGCCTGCTGCTGGCGCTCTGCTGCGATTTTCGCATCGCGTCGCAGAAGACCTACTTCTCGTTGCCCGAGGTGAAGATTGGTCTGGCGGTCGTCATGGGCACGCAGCGCATTACGCGCGTGATCGGCCCGGCGGCGACGAAGGAACTGGTGCTGCTCGGCGAGCGTTTTGATGCCGACGCGGCGCGCGGGTACGGACTGGTGCATCGCGTCGTACCCCCGGCTGAGTTGGACGGTGCGGTGGCCGCATTTGCCGACAAATTCAAGCGTCTGCCGCCTCGCACAGTCGGCATCGCCAAGCGCATTATCGACCACGGCGCATCCATGTCGCTGCGCACGAGCCAGGACCTGGAGATCGACGCGCAGGCGGAACTGCTGAACAGCGCCGACCTGCGCGAGGCGATCGCCAGCTACACCGGGCACCGCGAGCCGCGCTACAGCGGCGACTGATGCGGCCGCCCGCCTACCGGCTGGGCAGCACATCGTATGTGTACCGCGCCGGGTTGGTCGAGAACGCCAGCCGGCTCGCCAACTGGGTGCGCGACGTGGAGCTTGTCTTGTTCGAGTTGCCTGACGGCAGCGGGAACGTGCCGGATGCCGCGACCGTGGCCCAACTCGCGGAGATTGGCCGCGTACACGATCTGACCTATACGGTTCACCTGCCGCGCGACTTGCGCGCGCCGCCACACCCATCCATTGATGCCGCTCGGCGTATCGTCGCCGCTTGTGAACCGCTCCAACCGCACGCATACGTGTTTCATCTGGACGGCGCCGGCGCCGGAACGCTGGACTGGACGGCGCAGGCTATCGAAGCGGCGCGAGCGCTCGTGGCGATGGTGCCCGGCCCGCGCTGTCTGTCGCTGGAGAATCTGGAAAACTATCTGCCCGAATATTTGCTGCCAATCTTTGATGCGGTGCCGCTGTCGCGCGCACTGGACATCGGGCATCTCTGGAAAGCCGGCCGCGACCCGGCGCCGTTCATAGAGACCTGGCTGGAACATGCGCGCGTCGTGCACCTGCACGGCTTTCAGGGCAGCGACCATCTGCCGTTAGCGGTGATGTCAGCGGCACGACTGGACCCGATTCTGGAGCGCCTGAACAACTGGGACGGCGTGTTGACGCTCGAGGTGTTTGAGGATGATTTTTTCATGAGCTATGCGGCATGGGCGACAGCGATCCAGCGGCTGCACAGCAGAGCGGGCGCGTGAGCGGCATCTGGTCCGATCTGTGCGCGGCGTTCGCGTTCTTGACCGTGCTGCCCGGCATACCGTCGAGCACACGGTCACCCGGCTACGCCTTTGCGTACTTCCCACTCGTGGGACTTGTGATCGGCGCCGCGCTGTGGGTCATCGTGTCGCTGCCGCTGCCGGTCGACGCCCGCGCGTTCTTCGCGCTCGTTGCGTGGATCGCGCTGACCGGCGGCCTGCACCTCGACGGCTGGGGCGATGCCTGCGACGGGTTGCTCGCGACGACCACGCCGGAGCGCCGGCTGGAGATCATGAAAGACCCGCGCGCAGGTATGTGGGCCGTGGTCGGAATCAGCACGTTACTGCTGGGCAAGTTCGGCGCGCTGCGGCTCATCGCACCGCTCGCGCTCGTGGCCGCGCCCATTGCGGGCCGCTG
Organism: Chloroflexota bacterium; assembly: GCA_016235055.1. Classification (NCBI taxonomy): domain Bacteria; kingdom Bacillati; phylum Chloroflexota; species Chloroflexota bacterium. The sequence continues at coordinate 2,467 of JACRMK010000058.1, forward strand.
GGCGATGGCGCTGGCGGCCGGCGTCTTCCAGTCGGCGCGCGCGTCCGGCAGCGGCGCCTACTTCCGAACCGGATTAGGCCGCAGGCAACTGGTTGTGGCGTCGCTCATCACGGCGCTTGCGTGCGGAACGCTCGGCTGGTTCGACCGGCGCGCCCTGCTTGGCCTGGCCGTCGCCCCGTTGCTCGCCTTCGGACTTGGGCGCTGGGCCGCTCAGCGGCTCGGCGGCGGGCTTACCGGCGACGTGTACGGCGCGCTGTGCGAATTGACCGAACTGGTCTGCCTGTGGGGTGCGGCGCTGTGGGCCGTCTGATTCTGCTACTGGGCGGCGCGCGCAGCGGCAAAAGCCGCCACGCGGAGGAGTGGGCGCGGGCGCACGGCCGGCGCGTGCTCTTCGTCGCCACGGCGGAAGCGCTCGACGACGACATGCGCGAGCGCATCGCCCATCATCGCGCTGCGCGGCCGCCGGAATGGACCACGCTCGAAGCATCGCGGCACGTCGGCTCGGCCGTTCGCCGCACGGGCGCGGACTGCGACACAGTCGTGGTGGACTGCCTGACGCTGCTTGTATCCAACACCATGCTGGCGTTGCCGGAAGATGCCGCCTCCGCCGAAGTCGACGCCGCCGTGCTGGGTGAAACGCGCGACCTGCTCGATGCGTGCGCCGAATCGTCGGCCACGTGGCTGGTCGTCAGCAACGAAGTCGGCATGGGGGTGGTGCCGCCCACCCGCCTGGGCCGGGCGTATCGGGACCTGCTGGGGCGCGCCAATCAGCGCGTCGCACAGGCGGCGACGGAGGTAGTCCTGCTGGTGGCCGGGCTCCCGTGGACGCTGAAAAGCACGTAGACATCATAATGACCGGTAGCGCACGGTCGCAAGGAATGACCCTATGAGTTGGCAGGATCTCGAGCGCGCCGACGCAGAACTGGCCGCTTTTGGCGTGGCGCGTATGAACGGCACGGTGTCCTATCTCGCCACCGTCCGCAAGGACGGCGGCCCGCGCGTGCACCCCGTCACGCCGATTATTGGTCAAGGACGGCTGTTCCTTTTCATGGAACCGACCTCCCCCAAGGGGTTCGACCTGAAGCGCGACTCGCGTTTCGCCTTGCACGCCGCCGTGCGCGACACGGACGGCTCCAACGGAGAGTTTATGGTGACCGGCCGGGCGTGCCTCGTCTCGGATTCGGAAACCCGCAGCATCGCCACACAACTGGCGCCCTACGAGCCGCGCGAGCGCTACATCCTGTTCGAACTTGCCGTGGACAGCGCATCGAGCACCACCTATCCGAAGGACGGCGCGCCGTCGCGACGGCGCTGGGAACGCGGTGCGGCATGAAGCTGCGCACAGGTGATCCATTCATGGCGGCCGGCGAATATGGCCGCTCGCTCGGCGGACTATCGGTGAACCTACTCGTGCGTTCGGTGGCGGAGGCGGTGCGCTTCCAGCGCGACGTGCTCGGCGCGAGCGTCGTCTATGCCGACCCGGACTTCGCCGTCGTGCGTGGCTGGGGCGGCGAATGGATGCTGCACGCCGACCATACCTACGCCGGGCATCCGATGCGCGAACGGGCCGGCGACGACCTGCCGCGCGGCGCCGGCGTGGAATTGCGGCTGCACGGCGCCGATCCGGATGCTATCGCGGGCCGCGCGCGGGAAGGCGGGTTCGTCGTGCTCGCCGGCCCCGACGACAAGCCGCACGGCCTGCGCGAGGCGCACATCCTCGACGGTGACGGCTTCGTCTGGGTGCCCGATCGGCCGCTCGCCTGAATGTGCAACCGCAAGCGACCTTTGACAGCCCAGCGCCTTATGGTAGACTCAATTCAGCCTTCTCCCCGGCATGCGCGGGCAGGTCAAAGGAACCGGCCGTATGAACAAACAGCATTTCCGCAAGCGACTGACGGATGAAAAAGCCCGGCTGCGGCGCGATCTCGATGCGACGCGGCCGGTCATCGATGAGGGCCGCGTCGGCTACAGCACGCATCAGGCCGACGACGCCAGCGATGTCTTCGAGCAGTCCAAGAACGAAACGGTGCATGAGCAACTCGAATGGCTGTTGGCCGAGGTGGAGCACGCTCTGACGAAATTCGATGCCGGTACGTACGGCGTGTGTGAGGTGTGCGGCAAGCCGATCGGCGACAATCGCCTCGAAGCGCTGCCCACGGCGCGCTACTGCATGGATGACCAGATCAAGGTTGAGAAGCGAGCGAACATCACGTGAACCGCATGATCAAGCTGGCAGCGGTGCCGCTCCTGGCCGTGGCGTTCTTCGGGCTCGACCAGTGGAGCAAGTCCCTCGTTCAGGCGAACCTGGCTGTGGGCGAATCGTGGATGCCGGTCGATGCAATCTATGACTGGCTGCGCGTGACGCACGTGCGCAATTCCGGCGCGGCGTTCGGCATGTTCCCATGGGCCAACGATCTATTTAAGCTGATTGCGATTGGCGTCATGATCGGCATCGCGATCTACGCGTTCCGGAACCGTGCCATCGCGCCGCTCTGGGTGCAAGCCAGCCTCGGGCTCATTCTGGGCGGCATCAGCGGTAATCTGATCGACCGCCTGCGCTACGGAAACGTCACCGATTTCATTGACTTCGGGTACCGGGCCAATTGGTGGCCGGTCTTCAACATCGCCGACAGCAGTGTCGTCGTCGGCATCACGCTGCTGGCCGTCTATATCGGGCTGCAGCCGCAGGCCCAGCCCGCGCCGCCCGAATCGCAACTCGACGCGCAATAGCCAGCAAGCAGAGCGCGACCGGACGGTTGTCCGGTCGCGCTTTTTCGACCCGCCAGCGCCGAATCAGTCGATGATCGCCTGGTACACCGTGTTCTGAAACATGGGGCGGATCGGCTCGACCGCCGCCAGCAACTGCGGCATGAAGATCGAAATCATGTCTTCCAGCGGATCGACGTGGAAGCGTGTGGCGGCCGCCCCGCCCCACCCGTACATGCCCGTCGAGCCGAGCGTCCCCGATTCGTCGCCGATACGCATGCTGAAGCCAAGTCCGAACCCATCGCCCGGCAGCCGTTCCGGGCCGAGCTGAAGCGGCAGGAGCGTCGGCGGCAAATGGTTGGCGGTCATCACCGCCAGCGTCTTGCGGCTTATCATGCGCGCGCCATCCAGCTCGCCGCCGTTCAGCAGCATCTGCGCAAAGCGCAGGTAATCCGCCGCCGTCGATACCAGGCCGCCGCCGCCCGACGGTACGCGCGCGGGCGAGCGATACGGGCTGGCCGCCGGGGCATCGGCCAACAGCAGGCCGCCCGTCGGATTCGGCATATAGCACGCGGTGAAACGTCCCACCTTCTCCGCAGGCACATGGAAGCCGGTGTCGCTCATGCCAAGCGGCTGGAAGATCTTTTCCGCCAGGTACACGTCAAACGGCTGGCCGGCGATGACCTGCACCAGGTAGCCGAGCATGTCGGTCGCCATACTATACCGCCAGCGCGCGCCGGGCTGGTTCGCCAGCGGTATGGACGCGATCCGGCGCGCCATCTCGTCCAGCGGCACAACCATGCCGCCCAATGGTGCAAAGATCTTGGCGGCGCGAAACAGATCCTCGACCGGGTGATCGGTGAACAGGCCGTAGCCCAGCCCGGCGGTATGCGTGAACAGGTCGTGCACGGTGATGGGCCGCGCCACCGGCGACGTCACCACCGCGCCGCTCGCATCGCGCCCGGCATACACGCGCATGTCCTTGAATTCGGGAACGTACTTGGATACTGGGTCGCTCAACAGCAGCCGGCCCTGCTCGACCAGCATCATCAGCGCGATGCTGGTGATCGGCTTCGTCATCGAGTAGATGCGGAAGATGGCGTCCGCCTGCATCGGCTTGTTGGCCTCGACATCCATCTGGCCGATGCACTCGAAATGCGCCACCTGTCCATGCCGCGCAACCAGCGTGATCGCGCCTGCGATGATGCGCCGGTCGACGTATGACTGCATGACGGTACGGATGCGTGCCAGTCGGTCCGACGACAGGCCAACCGATTCGGGGGCAACGACGTTCATGATTCTCCTTTTGGACTCGCGGGCATGAGGCCCGTGCAACGTCAGGTGAGCGTTTGCGCATGACTCGAATGCACCTGCGCCCGGTTCGTGCATGGCCGCTATTATAGCATGGCGTCGCGGTTCCGATGGTTAGTGAAGCTCAGGGTTCCGCAGACCTTGACGAGGGGCGGTATAATATAGGTACGCCAAAGGAGCAGCGCCATGACGCGATTTGCCGACCTGATGTGCTCGCGGGTAACCACCGCCCGGTATTGCTTGCTTGCTGGTGTAATCATCTTCTTTATAACCGGCGGGCCATTCTACACGCTCCTGTCGCCGCCGCTAGCGCTGCCGGCCACCGGCGAGATCGTCGGATATCGCTGGTATGACGCACCACAGGCCGCCGGACCCGTCGAAGTTACCGTTTTCGCGTTCAGCGATGCCTCTGGCGCAACCCGGGAGATCGAGCGCGTCGGCCATTTCGTGGCATCCGTGCCGCTGCGCTTCTCCCGGCTGCAGTCGGTCGTGGTCGACCTGGATAGCGCACCAGCCAGCCCGGGCCAGTTTGTGTTCCTTATCGGCGTCGGCCTGGCACTGACGGGTGCCGGTCTGTCATTGAATGCCCGATGGCGCATGCACAGGTACCAGTCCAACCTGCGCCGTGTTCTTCGTCACTGAGTACCCGGGTTCGCTTCTGGCGAAGCAGTCGCATTGAGCCAAACTGACAAGAGGACGTCGGTACCATGCCTCTGCGCGATCGGTTCTGCTATAATGTGGTCACTTCATGACTGTTGATACCTTTAAGCGCTGGGAAATCAGTGAGGGCGGGCAACGCTTGGATCGCTTTCTAGCGTCGCAGGTCGCCGACCTGTCGCGCGCAAGCCTGCAGCGCCTGATTCACGAGGCGCGTGTGCTGGTTGACGGCGCGGAAGCCAAGGCCAGCCATCGGCTGACGCCTGGCGAAGTCGTGACGCTGGACGTGCCGCCGCCAGAGCCGCCGGTACTGATCGCCGAATCGATCGATGTCCCGATTGTTTACGAGGACGATGACCTGATTGTGGTGGACAAGCCGGCCGGCATGGTGGTGCATCCCGGCCATGGCGTGTCGGCGGGCACGCTCGTGAACGCCATGCTGGCACACTGCCCTGGCCTGGCGGCCTTCGAGGACTCGTTGCGCCCCGGCATTGTGCACCGGCTGGACAAGGACACGTCGGGAGTGATGGTCGTGGCCAAGACGCCCGCCGCACAGCAAAACCTGATTGCGCAGTTTGCAGCCCGCACCATCAAGAAGACGTACTGGGCGCTCGTGCACGGGCGCGTGGAGAGCGAGCAGGGGTTGATCGAGGCGGCCATCGGGCGCAGCCGCAGCCAGCCAACGCGCATGGCGATTTCCGGCAAAGCGGAGCGCCCCGCCCGCACGGCGTTCCGGGTGCTGCGGCGCTTCGCCGCCTTCACACTGATCGAAGCGCAGCCGGTGACCGGCCGCACACACCAGATTCGCCTGCATTTTGCCGCCCTGGGTCATCCACTGGCGGGCGATGCCGCATATGGACGCCCCAACGAGGCGATCGCGCTCGCGCGGCAATTCCTGCACGCGCGCGCGTTGCGCCTGCGCATGCCGTCGTCGGGCGTCGAGCGCGAGTTTGGAGCGCCGCTGCCCGCCGACCTTCAGTCCGTGCTGGACAGTTTGCGATAGAGTCAGACCGGGCCAGCCGTTTCCGCCCGCCCGGACCCAGACGAGGTACGCATTGACTGCTCCTCTTAAAAGCGGCGCGCTGCGCGCCATGCGCGAAGAGAACGACCGGCTCAAGCACGAGCTGGAATTGCTGCGCCACGAAAACGAAGCCTATCGCGACACCATCCGCGGCCTGCAGGAACTCCAGGAGGCGCGTTCGAAAGCGCGCAACGAAGGCGATCTCATGGCGTTCCTTGACAAAGCGCTGGCCAGCGCCATCGGCAGCGTGCACGGCAGCGACGGCTCGCTGCTGATGGTCGACAGCGACAGCGGCGACCTGGTCTTCATGCAGGTGCGCGGGGCCGTCAGCGCGACCCTGCCCGGCTACCGCACCGCGCGGGGCGAGGGCATCGCCGGATGGGTCGCCGAGCATGGACTGCCGCAAATCGTCAACCAGCCGTACTTTGATGCGCGCTTCCTGAGGCGCGTCGATACCTACTTTCAGTTTGTCACCCAGAACCTGATCGCCGTGCCGATCAAGGGCGATCAGGGCGTGCTCGGCGTGCTCGAGGTGCTGAACAAGACGGGCAACCAGGCTTTCAACGCGCACGACCTGGAAATCCTCACGGTCATCGCCGACCTGTTGACCGGAGCGATTACCCGCGTGGACAACGCGACGCAGGACCAAGAGCCGTAAGGCCGCGCGCGGCCGCCGATTCCAGTTGCGCCGATCAACACCATGCGCCGCCGGGTTTCCCGCGCGGCGCAGTCGTTTGACGCCAACGCGCGCCTTCATGTATCATCATGCGTACGAATGTTCTAGTACCAACCATCCCACGCGCCCGCCACGGCGGGCCATTCCGGAGCCAGACGTATGCGCCAGATATCCGTTGCCGTCGCGCAAATGATGCCCAAGTTGAACGCGCTGGAAGACAACCTTCAGCACATGAGCGACATGATCGCCGCCATCTGCAAAGGGCAGAAAGTGGATCTGATCGTCTTCCCCGAACTCGCCACCAGCGGCTACGAGTGCGGGCTGAACTTCACCGACCTGGCGCAGACCGTGCCGGGCATGGCCGTCAACGTCATCGCCCAGCGCGCGTCAGAGTTCAACGTGCACGTCCTGTTCGGGATGCCGTTGAAGGCCAAGGTCGAGAGCATCATCTACGACGGCGCCGTGCTGGTCGGCCCGGACGGCGAGTTGATCGGCGACTACCACAAAGTCCACCTGCGCGGCGCGGAACGCATGGTCTTCCGCCCCGGCTTCCGCTTCCCCGTCTTTGAGACGTACTTTGGCAACCTGGGCGTGCTCGTGGGCTGGGATCTCGCTTTCCCTGAAGCGGCGCGCAGCCTCGCGCTCGACGGCGTGGATATTCTCGCGGTGTGCGCCAACTGGGAGACGCCGAACGAGGAAGAGTGGCACGCCTATCTGATGGCGCGCGCCTTTGAGAATTCGCTGTTCGTCGCCGCGGCCAATCGCATCGGCGACGAGCCGTCGTATAAGTTCTTCGGCGAGAGCAGCATCATCGGGCCGCGCGGCGAAGTGTTCGCGTCGGTCGATACCGGCATCGAGGGGTACGGCCTGGCCAAGATCGACCTCGACCAGGTCAAACAGGTGCGCGAAGAACATCAAATATTGCAGTATCGTCAGCCCCTCGCGTATCGTAATATAGTAAGGAAGTACTAGTTTGACCGGCCAGGATGGCCGGAATCCTGGTCGGTTGAACCGTTCATGCACTTTCGCACCAATCTAACGCGCTGGCTGCTTCTCGCCGGCATGCTGCTACTGGCCCGCCCCCCGGCGTCGTCGGCATCCCTGCTGGACAATCCGCCGCCTTTGAGCGGATGGACGCATCCGTCCGCATTGCCAGGCGGCGATTCGCCTCTGCGGAACGGCATCGCGCTGTCAGGTACGGCCGTGGTGCGCGGCTCGCCCGTCATCGCCGAGATCGACGGCAGCGCCACCGATGGACAAGAAGCCGCCATCGCCGGCGGCGATGGGCGGCTGTACGTCTATCATGCGAACGGCTCGCTCCTCTGGTCCGTGAATGTCATGCCGTGGGCGTGCTCAACCGGCGCATACGATTTCAAGATCAACTCCGCGCCGGCCGTCGGCCCCTTGTTCGGCGACGGCATGGCGTACGTGGTTGTATCGTACGGCACGATGGCCGCGAGCGATTGCGATGGCGGCGTGGCCGCGTACCGCGGCTCCGACGGCGCGCTGGCCTGGCGCTTCAGCACGCGCGCATGGCAGCAGAGCCAGGGTTACGCGCCGGAGTCGCTTTACGGCGTCGTGTCGTCGCCCAGCCTGGCGGACACCGACGGCAACGGGCGGCTGCAAGTCGGCTTCGGCGCGGAAGACCGCAACATCTACCTGCTGAACCACGACGGGGCCGTGCGCTGGTATTACAACGCCGCCGACACGACCTGGTCCACCCCCGCCTTCGCCGATGCGAACGGCGATGGCCGCCTCGACATGATCATCGGCACGGCGATGAGCGCCAACGGCGCGCTCAATCCCCCCACGCAGGACGGCGGCTTTCTGTACGCGTTCGACACGGCGCCGCGCACACCGCGCCGCATCGAGTTCTGCTCCGGCGGCTGCGCCGGCTCCGCGTATATTTGGCAAGCGTTCTTCGATCAGGCCATCTTGTCCTCGCCGGTCATCGCCACCGTGCGGCCCGACCTTCCCGGCCCGCAGATCATTATCGGCAACGGCTGCGCCTTCGCTCAGCGCGGCCGCTGGGTCAAGATTCTGCGACTATCCGATGGCGCGACCCTGCAGACGCTCGGGCTGCCGCCCGGCTCAGCCTGCGTGCAATCGTCGGTCGCAGTAGGCGATCTGGATGACGATGGCGTGCCCGAGGTGGTGGCGGAGATTTCGGGCGCGACGGCGATGGGCGGCGACGGCTACGGCCGCGTGGCGGCCTGGCGACCGCGCGCTTCGTCTACCCCCTGGTGGTCGTTGATCCCGCGCAATGCAAGCGCCGCCGCCAACGATCCCTACCTCGGCGATCTCGCCGCGCCGGCCATCGCCGACCTCGACGGCAACGGATCGCTTGAGGTGCTGGTCTCCAACATGTGGGATGTGACCGTCATCGATGGCCGCACGGGCGCGCAACTGACGTGCGGCGGACCGTCGTGCGGCGCGACGACGTCGCTGTTCGCATGGTGGACGCTCAAGTCCACGCCCGCGGTCGGCGACCTGAATGGCGACGGCACGCTCGACGTGCTGATCGGCGGCGCGCACATGAACGACAGCGGCGGGACGCGCGGATACTTCTACGCGTGGACGAACCTGGGCGGACTGCTCGCGTCGTCGCCGGGGCAGCAAGCGGCATACAGCGCGCCGTGGCCGATGTTCGGCGGCAATGCGCAGCACACCGGCTCGGCCGCGCCGCACCGGCTCGTCGCCGCGCCCGGCGCCATACAGATCATGCTGCCGCGCGGCAGTTCACAACGGTTCTCAATCAGCCTCACCTCCGCAGACGGCGCATCCCTGGCGTGGTCCGCCAGCGAAGACGATCCCAGCCGCATCATGCAGGTCTCGCCGGCCAATGGCACAACCGGTGGCGCCATCGCGCTGACCGTAAGTGCTCCTTCAGCGCCGGGCAGCTACACCGGCACGCTGCGAGTCTCCACGGCAGGCGCACCGCCGATATCGATTCCGGTGGCGTTGAGCGTGCCCGAGCGAATCTACTCGTTCTACCTCCCTCTGATCCTGCATTAGCCGCCTACCCGTCCGCCCGCTTCCGGGCGCCAGCAATTCTCATTTTGGAGTCGGCCGCCAGGTTGCCTGCTCATCCCCTGGCCCCTGCGCGCGCGCGGGGCGCAGGGGAAAAGCTAACGGGGAGGGCAACGCCGCTTTCTTGTCGAGCCAGCATGCGTGACAAGCACCAGGGGGGCCAGTTCATAGCACGCCGGCAATGGAAAGTACCCGCCCAAGGCCAAAATGAGAATTGCTGACTCCGGCACAGCAATTCTCATTTTGGAGTCTGGCCACCAAGCTGCCCCCGCATCCCCTGGCCCCTTCTC
>JACRMK010000059.1 GCA_016235055.1 Chloroflexota bacterium
GCGTTGGCTCGATACCAAGCGCTTCCAACTGACACGCTTTCTCCGGTTCATCCGGCGCGAACTGGAAGCGATCTATGGCGTCGTCAACGTCATTCACGCTACCGTCGCCCCGCGCTTATGAATTTTGGATCTACTGAGTCTGGAGTTCGACTGTTGGGATTGGGGATTGGGGTTTGGCGTTTGGGATTTGGAAGTTGGCCGTTGTCCTTTTTGTGTTATACTTTCGCGCAGCCACGTGTGTTGAAGAGGTTACCGCGCATGATCCAGCCACAGGCCGAGCGCATAATCGCCAACGTCGAGCGGGTGATCGTCGGCAAGCGCCCGGTCATTGAATTGATTCTAATCGCCATGCTGTGCGAGGGCCACGTCTTGATCGAGGACGTGCCGGGCATCGGCAAGACCACGCTCGCCAAGGCGATTGCCCGATCGTCGGGCTGCTCATACCGGCGCATCCAGTTCACGCCGGATCTGTTGCCATCGGACGTGACCGGCATCTCGTTCTACAACCAGAAGTTGTCCGAGTTCCAGTTCCGCGCCGGGCCGATCATGGCGCAGATCGTGCTGGCCGACGAGATCAACCGCGCCACGCCGCGCACCCAGTCGGCGCTGCTGGAAGCGATGGAAGAGCGGCAGATCACGGTGGACGGCGAAACGCGGCCGCTGCCGCGCCCGTTCGTGGTGCTGGCCACGCAGAACCCGATCGAGCTGGAAGGCACGTTCCCGCTGCCCGAGGCGCAAGTGGACCGCTTCCTCCTGCAGATCAAGCTCGGCTACCCGAGCGAGGCCGAGGAAAACGCGATGGTCACCCGCTTCGAGCAGAGCAACCCGCTCGACACGTTGGCCGCCGTCACCGATGCCGCCGAGTTGCAGCAACTGCAGGCTGAGGCGCGCCGTGTGCGCGTCGAGGAGTCGGTGCGCCATTACATTGTGGCGATCGTGCGCGCCACCCGCGACCACCCGGCCGTGGAGCTCGGCGCCAGCCCGCGCGGCTCGCTGGCGCTGCACCGCACCACCCAGACGCTGGCCGCCCTGCGCGGGCGCGACTATGTCATTCCCGACGACGTGAAGTATATGGCCCCGTACGTGTTGACGCACCGCGTCATCATCAGCCCGCAGACGCGCCTGCGCGGCCGCACCTCCGCCGAGATCCTGCGTGAGATCGTCAACACCGTGCCGGTGCCGGTCGAGCAGTAGGCTATGAGCGTCCCCCAGCCCGACGCCGAAACACCTCTCCAGAAAGTCGCGCGGAGCATGGGGCAGAGCGACCGCCTCGCATGGGTCATGAAGCGCGCCGGCGAGCAGCGCACGGCGATGTTCAACGAGTCGTGGATCGGTCTGGCTGTGCTGCTGGTAGTCGCCGGGTTGCTCGCGCGCCAGAACTCGCTGTCGCTGTTGGCTGCTCTGCTCTTCGTGATCGTCGGGATTTCATGGGCGTGGAACCGGCTCGCGTTGGCCGAGGTGGAGTACGAGCGGCGCTTCTCCGAGTCACGCGCGTTCGCCGGCGAGACGGTCGAGCTCGCCATCAGCCTGACCAACCGGAAATTCGTGCCGCTGGCCTGGGTCTATATGGATGACCGCGTGCCGAACAAGCTCGACGTGCAGAACGCGCGTCTCGGCGCATCGGATCAGCAGATGCTCGACTCGCTGGCGCATCTCACAGCCGCACGCTGGTTCGAGCGGGTCACCTGGCGCTACCCGGTCCACTGCCGCCATCGCGGTTTCTACTTCCTCGGCCCGGTGCGCGTGCGCTCGGGGGACATCTTCGGCCTGTTCAGCAGCGGCATCACGATCGCCACGCTCACCCGGCTGATCGTCTACCCGCGCCTGATCCCGCTGCCGGAGCTCGGCTTCCCCGGCAAGCACCCGTTCGGCGAGCGTCGCGCGCGGCAGACGCTGTTCGAGGACCCGTCGCGCACCGTCGGCGTCCGTGACTACCACCCCGACGACCCGTTCCGGCGTATTCACTGGAAGGCCACGGCGCGTCATAGCCAGTTGCAGGTGCGGGTGCTGGAACCGTCGGTGGTGCCGCAACTGGCGGTGTTCCTCAACGTCAGCACGTTTGAGAAGCACTGGCACGGCACCGACACGGCTCTGCTGGAGCGCATGATCACGGTCGCCGGGTCGATCGCCGACCACGCCGTGCGGCAGCGCTTCGCCGTGGGGCTGATCGCCAACGGCAGCGTGCCCCACTCCGACCAGTCGCTCAAGGTCATGCCGGGCCGCGGCCCCAACCAGTTGCTCAAGATCCTGGAAGCGCTGGCGGCGATCACCGGGTTTTCGACCGCCAACTTCAGCCAGATGCTGCTCGTCGAATCGTCGCGGCTGGCGTGGGGCGCGACGATGGTCGTCGTGTCGTGCGTTGTCAACGATGCGCTGCTGGGCAGCCTGGTGCGGCTGCGCGACGCCGGGCGCCGCGTGGCGCTCGTCTCGCTGGATAGCACCTTCAACGGCGAAACGATCGAGGGCATCATCGTGCACCACCTCGACCCCGATCTGATCGACGTGGAAGACCCCGGCGTGTGGGCGGAGTTGGAAGACAGTGAGCAGTGAACGGTGAACCGTGAACAGTGGCGAGGCGCCAGTAACCAGTAGGCAGACGAGCGAATGATGGTCACGCGACACCCGATCCCTGCTCCCTGATCCCTGAAACCTGATCCCTGAAACCTTGCACGCGATGACCGCAACCTCTGCCATCAACTGGCGGGACTATATCAACCCGCGCTTCGAGCTCGTGCTGCTGCTCTCGGCTGTCTTCGAGATCAGTTGGACGTACGGCTACTTTGCTATCGCGGTGCTGGCGCTCACGCAAGACCAGACCATGCTGTCGCCATTCGTCTACGGCGGGCTTTTCCTGCTGGCGCTGTACGGCTCGCGCCTGCTCTTGAACATGCGCCTGGAGAAACGGCCGCAGCAGGCCGGCATCATCGCGCTGGCCGCGGCGTCGGTGTTGCTCGGCATCCGCGGGACGCTGTACCCGCAGGCCGGCCTGCTCGACCTGGCATGGCTCGGCGAAACCGTGTCGGCGCTGGGGCGCTTCTTTATCGCCTTCTCGGCAACCGGTTTGATGGCGCTGTGCGGCATGTTTGCCTGGTGGCGCGGGCTGGCGCTGTCGCAGGCGTCGTTCGACTTCGAGAGCGTCGGGTTCCGCTTCCGGGGCGGCGTCCTGCTGATTTCCCTGCTGGCGCTCATCAACACCTGGTCCGGGCGCATCGACATGACCGGCATGCTCACGACCTACTTCATGTGCGCATTGCTGGCCGTGGCGCTGGCGCGGCAGGAAGACATGGGGCGCACCGATTCGCAGGTATCGCTGCCGCTCAAGGGGCCGTGGCTGGCGATCCTGGCCGGCTCCGGGCTGGCGGTGCTGGCCCTGGGCGCGCTGCTGGGCGTGGCACTGTCGCCGCAGGGCATCGCGATGATTGCACGCTGGCTGAGCCCGCTGTCGCCGCTGCTGTTCGTCTTTCTGTATGCGCTGCTGTTCGTCGCCGCGTTGATCGTTGAGTTGCTGTTTGGACTGATCTCCATGGTTTTGAGCGGCCTGGGCGGGCGCGGCAGCCCGTTCGACGGATTCAAGCCGGCCGCTCCGCCGCCATTCGAGGTATTGCAGCAGAGCAACGATCTGAACGCGCTGGCCGCCTATCTTGACCCATTGCGCACCGCTTGCGCGGCCGGGCTGTTTATCGGTATGCTCATCATGCTGGCGCTGTCGCTGAACCGCCTGCGCGGGCGGCCGGCGCGCACCGGCAACGAGGTGCGCGAGAGCGTGCCGGTCAGCCTGGACCTGAACCCGTTTCGCCGGCTGCGCGACTGGCTGCGACCGCCGTCATTCGATTTTGGCGCGGACAATGTGGAGTCGATCCGGCGCATCTACGCCAGCCTGGTGCGACTTGCCGCGCGCCGGGGTTTCCCGCGCCAGGACGCCGAAACGCCTTATGAATTCGTCACCGACTTGCGCGCCGCATGGGCCGCGACTGAGGCGGAGGAACGCCTGATCACTGACGCGTACGTGCGCGTCCATTACGGCGAGCACTCGCCCACATCGGACGAAATGCACCAGGTGCGGGCCGCGTGGGAACGCATTAAGGCGCAGAACCAGGCGACTGCCAAGCCGAAAACCTGACAGGATGACAAGATGACACGGTGACTCGGTGACATGGTGAACAAGCCGCTTTGTTGCGGCGGCACCTTGTCACCCGGTCACCTTGTCATGCTGCCATCGCTTCACACTCAACGGAGCATTAATGACCCAATACATCTTCGTGACCGGCGGCGTCGTTTCGTCGCTCGGCAAAGGCATCTCCGCCGCGTCCATCGGGCGACTGCTCAAGGCGCGCGGCGTCAAAGTCTCGATCCAGAAGCTCGACCCGTATATTAACGTGGACCCGGGCACGCTCAACCCCTACGAGCACGGCGAAGTGTTCGTGACCGAAGACGGCGCGGAGACCGATCTCGACCTCGGTCACTACGAGCGCTTCACCGACGAGAACATGGGTAAGGTCAACAACGTCACGACCGGCCAGATCTACCAGGAGGTCATCGCGCGCGAGCGGCGCGGCGACTACCTCGGCAAGACGATTCAGACTGTTCCACACATCACCTCCGAAATCAAGCGCCGCATCACCGCCGTCGGCAAGGTGACCGAGGCGCAGGTCGTGCTGGTTGAGGTCGGCGGCACGGTGGGCGACATCGAGGGGCAGCCGTTTCTCGAAGCGATCCGGCAGATGCGCCATGAAATCGGCCGCGAGAACGTGCTCTATATCCACGTCACGCTGCTGCCGTACCTCGGCTCGACCGGCGAACTCAAGACCAAGCCGACGCAGCACTCCGTGCGCGACCTGCGCGCGCTCGGCATCCAGCCGGACGTCATCGTGCTGCGCTCGGATTTTCCGGTGTCGGACGGCATCAAGGACAAGGTGTCGCTCTTCTGCGACGTCGAGCGCCGCGCGGTGGTGCCGCTGATCACGGCGCAGTCCATCTACGAGGTGCCGCTGATGCTGGAAGCGAGCGGCCTCGGCGAGTACGTCGTCGAGCGGCTGCGCCTGCCGAAGCGGGAGGCCAATCTCGACCAGTGGCGCGAACTGGTGCAGGGACTCAAGACGCCAAAGGAGAAGGCGAGGGTCGCCATCGTCGGCAAGTACGTGGAACTGGCGGACGCGTACACCAGCGTGCGCGAGGCGCTGGTGCACGCAAGCCTGCATAATTCACGCGATGTGGAAATCCTCTGGGTGCAATCCGAGGACCTGGAGCACACGGATCCATCCGAGCGCCTGCGCGGCGTGGATGGCATCGTGGTGCCGGGCGGCTTCGGCTATCGCGGCATCGAGGGTAAAATCCGGGCGGCGCGGTTCGCGCGCGAGCGCAAGGTGCCGTACCTGGGGCTCTGCCTCGGCCTGCAAGTCATGACCATCGAGCTGGCCCGCCACGCGCTTGGCACCGATGCAGTCAACTCGACCGAGTTTGACGAGCGCACGCCCAACCCGGTCGTCGCGCTCATGCCCGATCAGGTCGGCGTCAACGAGATGGGCGGCACGATGCGGCTGGGCGCATACCCGTGCGATTTGCAGCCGGGGACGCGCGCGGCGGCGGCCTACGGCCAGGCCGCGATCAGCGAGCGGCACCGGCATCGCTGGGAGATCAACAACGAATTCCGCGAGACACTGTCCGGCGCGGGCATGCAGTTCAGCGGTCTGTCGCCCGACGGGCGGTTGGTGGAAATCGGCGAGCTGCGCGAGCACCCGTTCATGGTCGGCAGCCAGTTCCACCCCGAGTTCAAGACGCGCCTCGACCGTCCGCACCCGCTATTCCGCGCGTTCGTCGAGGCGGCCGTCAAACAGCAGGCCGGCACGGCGCGCCATTAACGCGGGAGAGGACGCCAACACCCATGAAGGTCGAACTGCACTGTCACACGCTCGTATCCAAAGACTCGCTGATGAGCTACGACGCGATCATCCGGCGCGTGAAGGAAGCCGGGCTCGACGCCATTGCCATCACCGATCACAACAAGATCGACGGCGCGCTCGAACTGGCGAAGCGCGCGCCGTTCCCCGTCATCATCGGCGAGGAGGTGCGCACCAGCGAGGGCGAGATCATTGGCTACTTCCTTAAAGAGTGGATCCCGCCGAAGCTCACGCCGGAGGAAACCATCCGCCGCATCCGCGCGCAGGGCGGGCTTGTCAACATCCCGCACCCATTTGATTCGCTGCGCAAGTCGGTCATCACGCGCAAGGCGCTGTACCGTGTGGCCGATCAGGCCGACATGCTCGAAGTGATGAACGCGCGCGTGCTCAAGACGGTCGAAAACGAGTACGCGCAGAAGTTCGCGCAGCACATCGGCAAGCCGGCCGTCTGCGGCAGCGACGCGCACATCGCGCGCGAAGTCGGCCGCGCGACCGTCGAGATCGAGTCGGTCGCCGACGCGCCGTCGTTCCTGGCCGCCCTGCCGCGCTTGACCTGGCACGGCAGCGTGTCGCCCGCCTGGGTGCACGGTTTCAGCACGGTCGCCAAGTGGCAGAAGAAGCTGACCGGCCAGTACGACAAGTAGCGGGGCGCATGCCATGACACGCATCGGCGAAATCATCGAAACCAGTTCCACGGCCGTCGTCGCGGAAAGCGTCGAATTGAACCAGGCGCCCGCGCTCGGCTCGCTGTGCGAGATGCAGAGCCGCGACGGCCGCACGCTGTACGCCGTCGTCTCGTTCGGGCGCACCGCCGGCTTCGATCCGGGCCGGCGGGCCGTGCGCCGGGGCAGCGACACCGTCGCCGATGCCGAGCTGTACCGGCAGTCACCGGAGTTGAACCGTATCCTGCGCACGGAGTTCAGCGCGGCGCTGGCCGGCTGGCAGGAGCCGGGCGGCCGCATCTGGCAGCGCCTGCCCCCGCAGCCGCCGCCGCTGCACTACTCGGTGCACGCCTGCCCGCCCGAAACGGTGGCGCGTTTCAGCGAGTCGCTCGGCTACCTGCGCCTGCTGCTGAACAGCATGGGCGACCTGTCGCCCGACCAGTTGATTGCAGCCAACGTGCGCGCCGTATACGCGGCGCGCGGCGACGACGGGGACTGGCTGGCGCGCGCCGGCCGCGAGGTGGCCAGTCTGCTCAAGAACGATTACGACCGGCTGATGACGGTCTTGCAGGCGATTGAGCCGTAAGCTCACTTTGGTCGATTGTAGTTCGAACGCACGGCGATCCAATTGCGAGAGCGCTTTCGGCACCGTCCACTATTTCTGGACGCCAGTGAACGATTCATTTCAGCCTGGCACACAGGAGCGACACGTGAACCGGAAGATCCTTGCCATCGTCCTGGGCGTGTGCGCCATTCTGACCTGCGGCGGCATCGCCTGCGCCGCGGCGCTGGGCTGGCAGCTTGCGAACAACCCTGACTGGCGCTCGGCCTTTGAGCAGTTCCAGGGTGACATGGCGAGCATGATCGAGCTCCAGCAACGTGTGACTCAGGAGTACGGTGCGCAGGCTGTATCAGTTAACCTGATGAACAGCCGGGTGCTGGTCGTGACTTTGATCAACTCGCCGTTCAGCGGACTGCCCGATGCCGAGCAGCGCGCCAAAGCACGGGAGATTGCCGGCTTTGTGAACGCACGGTTCACCGGCAAGTCGCGTATCGAGACCATACGCATCTCGTTCGCCGAACAGGCGCAAATCGGCCCTGTGAGTACGAACCAGTTTCGGGCCTACGATATCGATGTGCGAGACCTGCGTTGAAGCGCAACAAAGGAGATAATCATGCCCCGGCCAACGACTCTCGCTCCGACCGATTTCGACACTGTCTATCGGCAACTGGCGGCCATCTTGAGCCTTTACGCAAAGGGATCGCTCACGGCCAAAACCGATGCGCGCATTAGCTACAGTCTCACCGGCCCGGCCAACGAAGCCAGCAAGGGACGCGAGATCTGGTTCGGCGCCGTGCGCAAGGGCAAGGCGTATGTCTCGTATCACTTGATGCCCGTGTACGCCTGCCCCGACCTGCTCGACGATCTCTCGCCCGAACTGAAGAAGCACATGCAGGGTAAGTCGTGTTTCAACTTCAAGCGCGCTGACCCCGCACTGTTCAAGGAACTGGCCGCACTGACCAAGCGCGGCTACCAACGGTTCCGCAAGGCGAAGTTGATCGGTTGACCACAGAGTGTCATGACGACGGCATCCGCACGCAACTCGCCGCTCGCGACGACGGAGGAGCCACAACCTTGACCGAGATATTGACCGACCTGTCCCGCCCCGCCCTAATCCGCGCCTCGCGCTTGAATATGGAGGCATATTTTCGCCAAGTGGGCCGCGCCCCGGCGACTGAGTACTTCGAGGGCGACGGCTTTGTGCGCTGGCGTGCGCCCATGCCCTACCCGTGGTTCAATGGTGTGCTGGTCACACGACAGCCTGACGCCGGCGCCGAGCAACAGATTCGCTCAGCGCAAACATACTTCAGCGCGCAGGGAGTACCAGCCATAACCTGGTGGATCGCTGAAGGCCTCGACCCATCGGCATGGCATGGCCTGCTGATTGCACATGGCTTTGCGCTGGATACCGATACACCGGGCATGGCGGCCGACCTCGCCCAACTGGTTGAGCCCTCACCGGTATCCGGCCTCGACATTCGCACCATCCGCACGACCGACGAGATGCGCGCCTGGGCGCACACATTCGTGCTGGGATATGAGCTCCCACCAGACTGGGAACCGCACGTGGCTGATCTGGTGATCGGCATGGGTCTTGATCTGCCGATGCGCTACTACCATGCCTTCTTGAATGGCGAACCGGTCGGCACGGCGGCGCTGTTTGTTGGCGCGGGTGTGGCGAGTGTCCAAATGGTCGCGACGATCCCGACCGCGCGCCGTCTCGGCATTGGCGCGGCGGTCACGGGCGCGCCGCTGACCGACGCGCGCGCGCTTGGCTACCGAGCCGCGATCTTGCAGTCATCGCACCAGGGCTTCAACGTCTACCGGCGCATGGGCTTCGAGCACATCTATAATCTCGAAGACTACTACTGGTCGCCCGCGCAACCGGCGTGAGCGCCCGGGGAGTCGACCGATGGCAGCCGCCGCCCGTGTGAGAGTCGCCTGCGCTGCCTGTAATTTACAGAAAGGTCCGTATGTCTAATTCGTCCGCATTGCCGCCCGATACCCTGAACGAGATCGGCGTGCTCAAGCGCCGCGAGATCGAAGCGCGCATCGTCGCGCCGCTGGTGGACGCGCTTGGCGCGGAGTTCGGGCGCGAGCGCGTCGTGCAGATCGTGCGCGACACGATCATCCGCATTGCCCGCGAGCAGGGCGCGCAGCGCGCCGCCGCGACCGGCGACAATTCGCTGACCACGTTCGCCGGCACCGGCAGCGCCTGGCGGCAGGGCAACGCGCTCGAAATCGACGTGCTGGCCCAGGATGACGGCCGCTACGAGTACAATGTCACGCGCTGCCGCTACGCCGAGATGTACCGCGCGCTCGGCATCCCGGAACTCGGCTTCATGCTCTCCTGCAACCGCGACTTCTCGCTGATCGAGGGTTTCAACCCCGACGTGGAGTTGACGCGCACGCAGACGATCATGCAGGGTGGAACGTTCTGCGACTTCCGTTACAAACTAGCGCAGGCCGCCCGCAAGCCGTAGGCGCAAGCCCGGCCGGGAGCGTTACGCTATGAGCGAGCCCACGCCCACATCGCCGCTGCGCGAGGTGATCGCGCTGTTTCTGCGCCTCGGCCTGACGGCGTTCGGCGGCCCGGCCGCGCATCTCGCTATCTTCCGCGATGAGGTCGTTACCCGCCGCCGCTGGATGAGCGAAGACGAGTTCCTCGACCGGATTGGCGCGGCCAACCTGATCCCCGGCCCGACCTCGACCGAAGTCGCCATATACATCGGCTATCGCCGGGCCGGCTGGCGCGGCCTGGTCGCGGCCGGGCTTTGCTTCATTCTGCCCGCGACGCTGATCGTACTGGCCTGCGCCTGGCTATACAAGCAATACGGCACGACGCCGGCCGCCAGTTCACTGCTGTACGGCATCAAGCCGGTCATCATCGCCGTGATCGCGCAGGCGATCTGGGGGCTTGCGCCGCGCGCAATGAAAACCCCGTTGCTGGCGGCTATCGGCGTGGCCGTATGCGTGCTGTATTTCCTCGGCATCAACGAGCTGGTCCTGTTGTTCGGCGGCGCGGCCGTGATGCTGGCCCGCTGGGGTGCGCGGCGGGCGTGGAGTGGCGGCACGACACCGGCGCTCGTTCTGTTCGGCCTGCCCGCGCTTGCGCGCGTTGCCATCGAGATCGTGCCCGTCTCGCTCGACACGCTGTTCCTGACGTTTCTCAAGATCGGCGCGCTGCTCTACGGCAGCGGCTATGTCCTGCTTGCGTTCCTGCGCAACGACTTCGTCGAGCGGCTTGGCTGGCTGACCAACCAGCAACTGCTGGATGCCGTCGCCATCGGGCAGTTTACGCCGGGGCCGGTGTTCACGACGGCGACATTTATCGGCTACCTGGTGCTCGATCTGCCTGGCGCCTTCGCGGCGACAGTCGCGATCTTCCTGCCCTCGTTCATCTTCGTCGCGCTGACCCAGCCGTTGATCCCGCGCATGCGGCGCTCGGCGCTGGCCGGCGCCCTGCTGGACGGCGTCAACGCCGGCGCACTCGGACTCATGGCCGCAGTGGCGGTGCAACTGGCGCAGGCGGCGATTGTGGACTGGCTGACGATTGTGCTGGCCGTGGCAGCCGCCATCCTGCTCGTGCGTTTCCGCGTCAACTCGACGTGGCTGATTCTCGGCGGTGGGCTGGCCGGATTTGCGTTCCGCCTGATTGCTGGATAGCGAATCCGCATGCGCCTGCACGCCAATCAACGTCCGTTATTTTGGTATACTTCGCGCCAAACGCACTTCCAGGTTCGGTGGCCCTGGCCGATCACTCAGGGCGATTCAAAAGTACCTTGACAAAGCGTGCGACCGTGCCCTGAGCGGCACAGGACGCCGTCGAAGGGCAGGCAAATGCGCGCGCCTCGACCCCGTCCGCGACTCGCCCCGCGCCGTCGCTTTTTCATCATGCACCACGACCACGGAATGGCCCTGAAGGCGGGGGCTTCGGGTTTGATCACGGCACCTCTTTGCATTACAATGACATGCAAAGGAGTACAGGATGTTATGGAAAACCAATTGACGTTGCGACTGCCGGCTGAACTGGCTGTGCGGCTCGCCCGCGCCGCCAAGCAGCAACGACGCAAGCGCTCGGCGGTCGTCCGCATCGCGCTGGAGCAATACCTCTCCGTTGAGACGGACGACCGCCCTATTGAGCGGGTGCGCGATCTGCTCGGCAGCGTCGAAAGCGGGACGCCCGATCTGGGCCAGCGGCACCGCGAATACCTGGTGAAACGGCTCAAGCGTGGCCAGTGAACTGCTGCTCGATACGGGCGCGTTCGTTGCGCTGGTGGATCGCAGCGAGACGCGGCACGCCGATTGCGTCGCGGCACTGGAGGCGTGGTCCGGGCCGATCGTCACGAGCGAGGCGGTCCTGACCGAAACCCTGGTTCTGGTGGGGCCGCGCTGGGAAGGCCAGCGGGTGTGCCTCGAGTTCTTTGCGCGTGGCGCGTTTCTACTGGCGCCGTCATCGCGACAGAGCCTGGCGCGCGTGGCCGTACTGATGAAGAAGTATCAGGACCTGCCGATGGATTTCGCTGATGCGACGTTAGTCGCGCTGGGCGAGGAATTGGACACGGCGCAGGTGTTCACACTCGATCGCCGTGGCTTCACGGTCTATCGGCTGCGCGGGCGCACGCCGTTTCAGATTGTGCCGTGAGGGAGAGCGTCTGGGACGCGAACCCTTTGGAACACGAAGGGCGCGAAAGCACGCGAAAACCGCGAAGGCACGCCCCGCACACGCACGCGCCCCCGCGACAACGCGCATCCCCTTTCGCGTCTCTCGCGCCGTTTCGCGTCATTCGCGGTCCAAACTACTCCTCCCGCCCCATCCGGTACTTGATGTCGTAATTGATGATGAAGTCCAACTCCTCACCATTGAACCCGTAGTGTGTCGCCAGCACGCGCTCGATGTTGTCGAAGATACGCCGCCCGGTTCCTCGCCTTGATCTGCTCAAACGCTGTGGTCAATTCCTGATCCGCTGCGCGCATTCTCAGTTACCCAAGCCATTCGCCAACGTCCGTTTGTCCATTTGGGCCTCGTCCGTTGCCGATGTTCATGCCGCATACATCCTTACTTAGTCTCCCGCACCGCGTTCGTCATCATGCCACTACGTCGTGATCGGCAGCACGCCCTGTCAGTCTATCGCGGCCTCATGGCAGCCGCAGCACGCACGTCACCGTCGGTCCCGTACCGAACTCATCCACGCCCGCTGCCGCCAAGATTTGGCCTGGTAAGTGGGCGCTGATATGACACCACGGCCGGTCACTCTTGTTGCTGCTGGTGATCGTAAAGCGTGCCGTTTGGTAGCTATGCCCCGTGCCGAATTTGTCTCCGTCCACGCCCACCGTGCCCCGAAGTTTTCCCACCACGTCGTCATCGTATTCGATGAGCGCGCCCCGCGAGACGTTCTCAACCGAGTACCGCACGGAGTAAGTCTTCGGCACCACTGCTCCCAAAAGGCCGCCACTGACCAAAACGACTACGATGACTACAACACACGCGCATAGCCCAAGAAACACACCGCCTGCAATCGTAAACATCAACCGCTTGTCCATGGTCTGCCTCCTATGGTCCGTCTCCAGTTGTCCGCCTCGTGCCGGGACGGTTCGTCTATACCGCTTATCCGTTTCCTCTGTCTGTTCGTCCGGGCGATGCGCCCTGGCGTCTTTCCTGTGCCCGCGCTGCAAGCGCGGAGCGAGGCGCAAGCTTTGCCGCACAGGGCCAGTCAAAGCGCGTCCTGCCACTTAACTCCCGCTATCCGCTGTCAGCTTTAGCGCTTTCACCCTCAGCGCGAATACTTTGTAAAACTGTTCTGCCGCTGATGTCAGCCACGATTTCAACTCTTGCCGTTGAACGGCATCGTAGATGGAGCCATCCTTGTATGCGACAATTCTGCATGCGGTCTTTCCTTCAAGGCGTTGCCATTCAACATCATAGCCCAATTCCTTCTCGATGGCTGCTTTCTCTTTCTCCAATAGATCAAATGCTTGCTTCGCTTGCGCCCCCTGCAAATACAGCTCGCAGCCGACTCGCTCAACCCGTGTGTTGACGGTGAGTGACAGGTGCATATTGGCTCTGCCGATGGCAATCGGATACCATGCCTGAGGCTGCGGCTTCTGCAAACGTAGGGAAGGATTACTCACCTTGATAGTTTCACGCACTTCTTCCCAGAATTGTTGCTGGTCGAGTTCGGTTGACGTCGCGCCTACATCCTTTGATTCCTGCACAGCCTGTGCCCACACATTCGGACTGCTGACCACTTTGAATTGCGGCGCAGGTGGCGAGTCGGCGATCTTGATGCCAAACACTTCCAGTCCGAAGAATCTGACGATCTGGTTCTCATTCAACCAATCAATCGCCTGCCGATGCTCGTCCCTGAATTCCTCAGATATCCATACGACGGTCTTGGCCTTGAGGCCCGAGGCATACGTAATCAACTTGCCGAGATGGTCATGGTCGGTCGGCTCAAATTGATTCTCGATGACCACTAAATGGTCCTCTTCGCCTGTCACGCGGCACAGGATGTCTGCTTTGAAAAGCCCCACGTTCTTTTCAGTCTCAACCAGCTCAAGCTCCCCTTCATTGATGGTCTCAGCTAGCAATTCCAACCCGTCTGCGCTCGCCAGCCATGGCGTGAAATCCTTTGCCTCGTCAGGCCAAAGGCCGCGTGGCTCGATTGTTTCAACTTTGCCCAACTTCATTCTCGGTGCCTCCTATGCCAGTGCTGACGCTTCCATCAGCCGGGTTGCCCTACTCCGCTGCGTCACACCTTGATGCCGCGGCGCGAGTCGCCGTCCCGTCCGTTTGTCCGTCGCTGCACCATGGCCTCAAGCCAGAGTGCGTCTATCGGTCGGTGGCGCAAAGCCACCGACTAGCATCCGTTGTCACTCCTCCTCCGCCTCCCACCCCATCCGGTACGCACACCGCGCGATGTCGGAGTTGATGATGAAGTCCAACTCCTCCGCCGTGAACCCGTAGTGTGTCGCCAGCACCCGGTCGATCTCGTCGAAAATGGCATTTGAACATTGGGGATGATGTATTGGACTTTCATGACCTTGCCTTGAATTATACCCATCCCGCCTCTGCATTTCCAGCGCCGGACACGGCCCCCGCGACCACCGGTCGCGGCTACACGCCCACTGTTCACTGTTCACCGTTCACTGTTGACTGCCGGCTGGCGCCTGCCTCCTCTTGCTCTTTGTCCACAGCGGGCATAAAATCACGGCATGCCAAAACTCGTGTTAATTGACGGGCACTCGCTCGCCTACCGCGCCTACCACGCCCTGCCGCCGTCCATGCAGACGACGAAGGGCGAACTAACGAACGCCGTCTACGGCTTCGTCAGCACGCTGCTCAAGATCATGCGCGAGGAGCAGCCGGACTACCTCGCCGTCGCGTTCGACGTCGGCCGGACGTTCCGCGACGACCTGTTCACGGACTACAAGGGGCATCGCGAGCGCATGCCCGACGACCTGGCGTACCAGATCGCGCGCATCGACGCGGTCGTGCGCGCCTTCGGCCTGCCGGTGCTGACGCTCGACGGCTACGAGGCCGACGACGTGCTCGGCACGGCGGCGCGGCTGGCGGCGAAGCAGGGCGCCGACACCGTCATCTACACCGGCGATACCGACGCGTTTCAACTGGTGGACGCACACACGACGGTGGTCGTTTCGCGCCGGCAGTTCGGCGACCTGGCCGAGTACGACGAGGCGGCGGTCAAAGAGCGCTACGGGCTGGCCCCGCGCCAGTTGGTGGACTATCGCGGGCTCAAGGGCGACACCTCCGACAACATCCCCGGCGTGCCGGGCATCGGCGAGAAGACGGCGACCGACCTGCTGCAGAAGTACGATACGCTCGACGGCGTCTACAAACACCTCGACGAGGTGACGCCCAAACGCGCCAAGGAAGCGCTGGCGGCCAACGAAACGCAGGCGCGGCTCTCGCACAAGCTGGCGCAGATCGTGACCAATGCGCCGCTCACGCTTGATCTGGCCGCCTGCCGCCCCGGCAGTTACGACATGGAAGCAGTGCGGGCGCTGTTCCGCGAACTGGAGTTCCGCAGCTTCCTTGAGAAACTGCCAACGGAGAAATCCCAAACTCCAAATCCCAAGCCCCAAGCCGTAAGCGCGGAAGAGCCGACGAAGGGTGAGGCAAAAGACGAAGCGGAGATGGCGACGACGCCGGGGGCGATGCCGGCGGCGAACGACTATGCCACCGTGCGCGATGCGAAAACGCTGAAGAAGGTCGTCACGCAACTGAAGAAAGCGAAGGCGTTCGCAATTGACACTGAGACGACCAGCCCCAACGCGTTCGAGTGCGAACTGGTCGGCATCTCGCTCTCCGTCCGCGAGGGGCAGGCATGGTACATCCCGGTCGGGCACGCGCGGCCGCAGCAGGAATTGCTCACGCTGGATGGCGAAAGCGATGACGATTTTCGCAACATGCCGCTCGACGAGGCGCGCGAACTATTGGGGCCGGTCTTCGCCGACCCGAAGATCAAGAAGTACGGGCACAACATCAACTTCGACGCGCTCGTGCTGGCCGAAGCGGGCCTGCCGCTCGACGGCATCGCGTACGACACGATGGTCGCCGCGTTCCTGATCGACCCCGGTTCGCGGCAACTCGGCCTCAAGGCGCTCGGCTTCAACCGGCTCGGCCGCGAGATGACCGAGATCACGACGCTGATCGGCAAGGGCAAAGAGCAGATCACCATCGGCGCGGTGCCGATCAGCCAGGTCGCGACTTATGCCTGCGATGACGCCAACGTGACGTATGCGCTCGTCAACCGGCTGACGCCCGACCTGAAAGCGCGCAACGCCTGGGAACTGTTTACAACGCTGGAGATGCCGCTGGTGCCGGTGCTGATCGCCATGGAGCGCGCAGGCGTCACGCTCGACACGGCGTACCTGGCGGCGATGAAGGACGAGCTCGAAAAGCGGCTCGACCAGATCCAGCGCGACATCTACCGCAGCGTCGGGCACGAGTTCAACCTGAACTCGACCCAGCAACTCGGCAAGGTGCTGTTCGAGGAGTTGCAACTCGACGCGAGCGGCTCGCGCAAGACCAAGCAGGGCGGCTACTCGACCGCCGTCGAAGTGCTGGAGCAACTGCGCGGCGCGCACGCGGTCGTCGATCTGCTGCTGGAGTACCGGCAACTGGACAAGTTGCAGTCCACGTATGTCGAGGCGCTGCCTGTGCTGGTCAGCCAGAAGGACGGCCGTCTGCACACCTCGTACAACCAAACCGGCGCGGTCACCGGCCGCATCAGCAGCAGCGACCCAAACCTGCAGAACATCCCAATTCGCACGGAACTGGGGCGCAAGGTGCGCCGCGCGTTCATCGCGCCGAAGGGGCACAAGCTGATCAAGGCCGACTACTCGCAGGTCGAGCTGCGCATTCTGGCGCACATGTCGCGCGACCCGCGCCTGCTGGAGGCGTTCCAGAACCAGGAAGACGTGCACATCGCCACAGCCGCCGCGATCTTCGGCGTGCCGGTCGGCGAAGTGACCAAGAACATGCGCGCGATCGCCAAGACGACCAACTATGCGATCGTGTATGGCATCAGCGCGTTCGGGTTGGCGGCGCAGACCGACCTCTCGCAGAAAGAGGCCGACCAGTTCATCCGCAGCTACTTCGAGAAGTACCCGGGCGTCAAGCAGTACCTGGACGACACCAAGGAGAAGGCGCGCACGATCGGCTACGTTGAGACGCTGCTGGGCCGCCGCCGCTACTTCCCGGAACTGCAATCACGCGCGGGCAACTACAACATGCGCGCCGCCGCCGAGCGCATGGCGATCAACGCGCCGGTGCAGGGCACCAGCGCCGACATCATGAAGATCGCGATGCTGCGGATCGCCGACGCCCTGGCCAAGCGCAAGCTGAAGAGCCGCATGATCTTGCAGGTACACGATGAACTGGTCTTCGAGGCGCCGGACAAAGAGGTGAAGGCGGTCGCCGCGCTGGCGCGCGAGATCATGTCGGGCGCATACGAGCTCGATGTGCCGCTGGAGGTCGAGGTGAAGGCCGGGCCAAGCTGGGATGAGTTGGAGGATGCGTGAGCACTGCGATGGCGGAAGCGTAGGGACAAGTCTTTGACCTGTCCGCGCGGACGGGTCAGAGACCCGTCCCTACCAGTCAATTGACGGATAAAGGCGACATGGCAAGTAAGAAAAAAGATGCTATCCCCGAGCAGTTCGCAACCATCGCGGAGGCGTCCGAGTTTTGGGATAGCCATGATCTGGCTGACTATTGGGACCAGACCAACGAAGCGCAGATTGACGTAGATATCAAGCGACGCAAATACCTTGCCGCGCTCGAACCGCAACTGGCCAAGAAGATCGCCGCCCGTGCGCGACAGCAGGGCGTGTCGACTGAAACGCTCATCAATGTCTGGCTGGCTGAGAAAGTGCTGGAATCCGAACGAGGCCGCTGATGACGCACGTCGCAGACGTCATGAACGAACTCCGCGCGCTTTCGAGCGAAGCCAACCGCGCCGGCATGGCGCGCTTCGGGATCAACACCGCGCACGCGCTGGGCGTATCCGTGACGACGCTGCGCAAGCTGGGCCGGCCGTACCGCAAAGACCACGCGCTGGCGCTCGCGCTGTGGAAGTCCGGCGTCCACGAGGCGCGCATGCTCGCCGCGATCATTGACGACCCGGCGCAGGTGACCGCGCGGCAGATGGATCAGTGGGCCAGGGAGTTCGACTCGTGGGACATCTGCGACGGGTGCTGCACCGGGCTGTTCGACCTCACCCCGTTTGCCTACGACAAGGCGCGCCAGTGGAGTTCGCGCAAGGAAGAATACATGCGACGCGGCGCGTTCGCGCTCATCGCCGGACTGGCAGTACATGACAAGCAGGCGACCGACGCGGCGTTCCTCGCACTGCTGCCGCTGATCAAGGCGGCGGCGACCGATGATCGCAACTTCGTGAAGAAGGCGGTCAACTGGGCGCTGCGGAACATCGGCAAGCGCAACGCGCGGCTGAACAAAGCCGCGGTCGCCGCCGCGCGCGAGATGGCCCGGATGGATTCCAAAGCGGCACACTGGATTGCCTCAGATGCCCTGCGCGAACTGACGGCCGATAAAACGCTCGCGAGGATTAAGAAGAAGCAATGAACATCGAGTCTGGTCTCGCCGCCGTCAACGGCACGCGACTGTATTACGAGGCCGCCGGGCACGGCGAGCCGCTGCTGCTGGTGCACGGCCTCTCGCTCGACACGCGCATGTGGGACGCGCAATTCGCGGTCTTCGCGCAGCGCTACCGCGTCGTGCGCTACGATGTGCGCGGCTACGGCCGCTCGGCTGCGCCGGACGGGTCGCCGTATGCGCGTACCGACGACCAGATGGCGCTGATGGCTTACCTCGGCATCGCGCGCGCGCATATCCTCGGCCTGTCGATGGGCGGCATGCTGGCGGTCGATTTCGCGCTGGATTACCCGCAGGCGACACAGACGCTAATCGCCGTTGACTCGGCATTGAGCGGCTATCGCTGGTCGGATGACTGGCGGGCGCGTTGGCAGGCGATGGAGGCGACGGGCAACGTGAACGCCGCCAAGCGGCTCTGGCTGGCGCACCCGCTGTTTGCGCCGGCCAACGAACAGCCGGCGGTCGCCGCTGCGCTGGCGCAGATGGTCGCCGACTACTCCGGCTTTCACTTTCTGCACGACGACGGTGGGCGCTCAAGCCATGCGTTCAAGCGGCTGGAAGCGATCAGCATGCCGGCCCTGATGGTGCTCGGCGAGCGCGACCTGCCGGACTTCCACACCATCGCGGATCTGCTGGCCACGCGTGGGCATGCGCGCAAGATCATCATCCCCGGCGTGGGGCACATGTCGCCGATGGAAGCGCCGGACGCGTTCAATCGGATCGTGCTGGAGTTCCTGGCCGCGCACCAGAGCCCTCTCGCCATGTTATGAGACTCCATATCCTCCTGCTGGCCGCCCTGCTCAGCGCCGCGCTTGGGCTATCGATTCTCATTGCCGCCGCTGTCACGCTGCCGGTGCCGGTCCGCGCCGTCAATTCGTATTCCGTCGGCGATGTTGCCGATGTGGCCGCCGACGAGAACACACCCCCGATGGCTGGTGTGCCGGACGACCCCGATGACGAGATGCCGCCCGGCGACGTGCTGACGCCCGCGCCCGCCGAACCGGTCGCGCCCGCCGCGACGACGACTGCGACTGCCGAGGCGTTGCAGCCAGTTGCCACGACTATCCCACTGGCGCAGCCTGACGCCACTGCCGTCCCAACGCCACGTCCCCTGGCAACGGCCACGCCCCGGCCAACGCCAGTCGCTACACCGGCCGCCGCGGCAGTCGTTGCGCCACTGCCCAAGACAGTCAATATCATGCTGCTCGGCAGCGACCGGCGGCCAACGCAGACCAACTGGCGCACCGACACGATCATGGTCGTCATGCTCGACCCGCAGAGCAAGCAGGCGGGCGTCGTCAGCATTCACCGCGATCTGTGGGTCAACACGCCAAAGGGCGCGACCAAGATCAACACGGTCGACTACGGTGCGGGCACCGCCACGCTCAAGCAGGTCGTCGGGAGCCTGCTCGGCGTGCCGATCGACTACTATGTGCGGATCGAGTTCGGCGGCGTGGTCAAGGCGATCGACACACTGGGCGGCGTCACGCTGGACGTGGACTGCCCGTTCACCGAGTATTACCAGGACAGCAGTATCCCCGGCGGCGTGCGCACGCTGAAGGTACCGGCCGGGCGCGTGAAGTTCACCGGCCAGATGGCGCTCGACTACGCGCGCTCGCGGCTGAGCTCCAGCGTCAGCGACCGCATGAAGCGGCAGATGAAGGTGATGCTCGGCGTGCGCGAGAAACTGCTGTCGCCGGAGACGTTCCCGCGCATCCCGGCGCTGTGGGACCAGACGCGCACGCTCGTGAGCACCGACCTGCCGCTTTCGCTGATTCCGGCGCTGGCGAAGCTCGGCACCGAACTCAAGCTGAGCGACGCGCACGGGTTGGCAGTCAACGAACGGTTCGGGCGCGTGACCTATTCGCCGCAGAAGTGGTGGATCATCGCGCCGGACGTGAACGCGATCCGCGCCGCGGTGCGCGGCATCTTCAGCGCGCCCACGCTGACGACGAGCATCAAGGGTGCGGGGTGTTAGACGGTAATCACGTGCGCGGATGATGCACTGGTGCCAAGTAGATCAATGACACGCACTTACAAGGCACCGAAAGAGATATCGATGCAGCTTGTTGGATAGGGCTGGTGCAGAATTCTGAAGACTGGCTTAAGCTGGCGATTTTGATGGGCGATGTCGTAGTGGATTCATAGCCGGGCGTTTATGTGGCTCGCAAGAGTAAGGATTTCCCTTTTTGCCACATCGCAGTCATTTTTCGTAATGCACGGGAACATATGCGTATAGAGATTTCGAACCCTCTTCACTACCTCCATGTGCCCGAGAAAAAACTCAATTGTTGGAAAGAGTTGCGGAATACAATCCGACCTGTATTTCTTGACGATCTCCTCCAGATGTCCTAATGTCACGAGGTGTACCGGGAGGACTTGAACTCGTCGGGAATCGCCAATCCACGGCATGGCATCGCGCCGTTTGTTCTGCTGATCGGCGTAGCTCCATATCGTAGGAAGCTGTGTTTTGAGCGATATTTCCCACCAATCAATCCCGTAACAGGTTGTGAGATGGCTATGAACTGCAAGTCTTAAGCCATTCTCAAACTGATACAACGATGGAAAAAGCACGTTGCCTAAATCAATCGCCTCCATGTAGGCAACGGGTATCTTAACAATTCGTTTATGCTGACTTCTTTTTGGCATTTGACTTCTTCTTGCCCTTGAATCGAGCGTCGCGAACGGACTGAACGGAGCAATCGGCTATCTTTGAGATCTCTGCATCCTTCAATTCGAAGCGGTCCAGTATCTGGATTTTCCGCACTAAGCTTGCTTCCGCTTCGCTGGCAATGCACAGATACCCTAACATTAAGCGAATAGTAGTGTCTTCGTTCACGTTTTTCTCCCGGTGGGCTTCTTGTTGGTTTTCCGTTTCGCTACAGACTTGAGTGTTCTTACGGCAGCTGGCGTAGTGCTGCAAATCGTGGCAATCTCAGCATTGCCATAGCCGAGTCTAGCTAAGACACGCACACGGTCATCTAGCCGTTGAAGTTCCTTAACAGCAATATAGCCGAACACAAGTGACAAGCTTGGCAGTCCATGTTCTTCAACTACTTGTGGTTTTGGCATTCACTCATCCTCCGCTGGTGATCTTTCGTTCCAAGATGGCTGCTGATTCGGGGCACCTGGCCCAAGGTTGCGATGTGGATTCGAAGCGCTTGCAGCCAGTATAGACCAATCTGTCAACCTGTCAAGCACGTTTCAAGAGGTACGAGATGTTCGCAGAGAGATTAAATCCATGCAGTGTGACCACTTGTGGTAAACTCTGCTCATGCTCAAACACGAACTCGCACAAGTCATAGCCCAGTCCATTGCGGCGGCGCAGGCGGCCGGCGCGCTGCCGGCATTTGCCATGCCGGTCGTCGACGTCGAGCGCCCGCGCGAAGCGGGCCACGGCGACTACTCGACGACGGTCGCCATGAAACTTGCCAAAGAGGCCCGGATGGCGCCGCTCAAGATCGCGCAGGCGATCGCGGCCCACGTGCCGTCCGGCAGCATGATCGCCCGGTCAGAGGCGGTCGCGCCCGGCTTCCTTAATATGCACCTCGACGCGGCGTTCCTGGCGCGACAGGTGGACGGCATCCTGCAGGCCGGCGAAACGTTCGGCAACATCACACTCGGCGGCGGCAAGCGCGCGCAAGTCGAGTTCGTCAGCGCCAACCCGACCGGACCGCTGCACATGGGCGGCGCGCGCAACGCGGTCATCGGCGACACCGTCGCCTCGATTCTGGCAGCCGCCGGCTACGACGTCGAGCGCGAGTTCTACGTCAACGACGCCGGGTCGCAGATCCGCAAGTTCGGCGGCACGATGTACGCGCGCTACCAGCAGGCGCTCGGGTTCGACGTGCCGTTTCCCGAAGGCGGCTACCAGGGCGAGTACATCAAAGACTACGTCAAAGAGATCATCGCGCGCGACGGCGAGAAGTACCTGCAGATGCCGCCCGACGAGGCCACGCGCGCGCTCGGCCAACTCGGCACGGACGCGGTGATCGCGGAGGCGCGCCGCACGCTGGCGGAGATGGGCGTGCGCTTCAATGTCTGGTTTTCAGAGCGCAGCTTGTATACCAACGGCACCTTCGACACGATCTACAAGCTGCTGGAGACGCGCGCCCTGCTGTTGGAGAAGGACGGCGCCATCTGGTTCGCGGCGCAGGAGTTCGGCGAGGACAAAGACGCCGTGATCGTCCGCTCTGCGAGCGTCGTCGCGGAGCCGAGCGAGCGGCCGACCTACTTTGCGTCGGACATCGCGTACATGTGGAACAAGTTTGTCGAACGCCAGTTCGACAAGGTCGTGTACGTCTGGGGCAGCGACCATCACGCCGATGTGCCGCGCGTGAAGGCGGCCAAGCGCGCGCTCGGCATTCCCGGCGAAATCGACATTATCATCTACCAGTTCGTCAACATCATGAAGAGCGGCGAGCAGGTGCGCATGTCTAAGCGCAAGGGCGACTTCGTCGCGCTGAAGGACGTGCTGCGCGACGTCGGCAAGGACGCCATGCGCTTCATGCTGCTGACGCGCAGCGCCGACAACGTCATCGAGTTCGACCTGGCACTGGCGGTCGAGCAGTCGGACCAGAACCCGGTCTACTACGTGCAGTACGCGCATGCGCGCATCGCCAGCATCCTGCGCACGGCCGCCGAACGCGGCCAGTTGTTCGACGACGGCGACACGGCGCGGCTGTCGCACCCGGCCGAGCAGGCGCTGATCCGCAAGATGCTGGAACTGCCGGAGCAGATCGAATTGGCGGCGCGCAACCTGACGCCGCACCTGCTGACGCACTACGCGCAGGACCTGGCCGCGACCTTCCACTCGTTCTACAAGCAGTGCCGCGTGCTGCCCGGTGAGTCGGTGGACGAGGCACTGAGCAAAGCGCGTATGAAGCTGGTGAAGGCGGCCAAACAGGTGCTGGCGCGCACCCTGCATCTGCTCGGCATGGACGCGCCCGATCAGATGTAGCGCCGCGCAGTCGCCGCCCCGCAGGCGATACTCACCCGAGCCGGCGCTGACTGCCGGCTCGTCTGCATCCGCCCGGCGGGCGTGCCGAGCCGCCAACGCGTACGAAAAATATCGCCCGTGTCCGAACCAGGCAAACGCATGAATAACCCCGACCTTTCGGCACCGATGCCCGACCGCGCGTACATTGAGCGGCTGGAGTTGGTCAATCGCCTCGCGCTGCTGGTCGCATCGTCGCTCGACCTGCGCGCCAGGCTTAAGACGATTGCGCAGGAATTGCGCGCCGCGCTCCACTGTTACGCGGTCAGCATTGCGCTCGTGAGCGGCGCCGAACTGGCCTTCCATGCCAGCGACACGCCATACGGCTTCTGGGACGATACCTTCCTCGCGCAACGCCGGCACCGGCTGGACGGACCGAGCCTGATGGCGCGCGCCGTTCGCCAGCGCCGCATCCTCGCCGTCCCCGACGTATCCCAGGATCCGCTGCATACGCCTTCACCCTTGCTGCCATTGATTCGATCCGAAGCGGTCGTGCCGCTGATTGCGGGCGGGCAGGTCGTGGGCGCCATCACAGCGCTGGGCGACCAACCCGCTTTCTTTAGCGCGGCCGATGTGCAATTGCTGGAAGCGGCGGCGCCGTACGCCGGCACGATGGTACGCAATGCGCAGGCGCATGAAATCGCGCAGCGCAGCCTGGCGCAACTGGAAGCGATCCAGCATACGAGCGCCGAGGTCGCGGGCGAACTGGAATTGCCTGTGCTGCTGAGGCAATTGGTCACGCGCTCAATGCAGTTACTGGGCGGAACCAGCGGCGGCATCTACCTGTGGGATGCCGACGCGGAAGTGCTGCGACTGGAATCCGCGGCGAGCCCGCGAAATATCGGCGCCCAGTTGAAGCCTGGCGAAGGCGCATCAGGAGTCGTCTTCCAGACGGGCCAGCCGCTGATGGTTGCCGATTACCAGGCGTGGCCCGGCCGTTCCGCGATTTTTGAATCGTCCGGATTGCGCTCGATCATCTCTGTCCCGCTGATCTTCCGGCAGGAGTTGATTGGCGTGATGACCCTGTCGCACAACGAGCAGGTCGGCCTGTTCACCGATGCCGACGCCCAACTGCTGTCGTTGTTTGCGAACCAGGCCGCCGTCGCCATTGCCAACGCCCGCCTGTTCCGCGAGGCGCGCGACAAGGCGGAGCAGAACAACAAGCTGTACGTCAAGGCGAGCCAGATCCTGCGCCAGTTGCGTTTCTTTGATGAGGTAAACCATAGCCTGAAGATCGACGGTTCGCTCGATGAAAAGCTGCAGGCCGTCGCCGACCAGATCCGCCAGGCGTTCGGCTATCCCTATGTGGATATCGCGTTGGTCGACGACGCCTCGTTGAGCTACCGGGCCAGCAGCAGCGACCAGCCGGGATACGTACTGCAAACCTTCGGCTTTCGGCTGCCGCTGGATGAGCAACGCATCACCACCCACGCCGTGCTCACACGCAGCGCCTACTACGCGCCCGATACGAGCGTCGATCCATATTACCGCCCGGCCTACGGCCGCTTCCCGACGGCGTCGGAGCTGGCCGTGCCGATTCTACTGGGCGAGCGGGTGATCGGGGCGCTGAACCTGGAGCGGCGCGAGTTGCGCGCATTCGATGCCAACGACATCGCGCTGGCCGAGGCGCTGGCGGTGCAACTGGCGGCTATCATCCAGAACGCGCAGTTGTTCGAGCAACTGAAGAGCGAGCAGCGGCAACTGTCCAATGCGCTCGAGCAGATCGCCGATGGCGTGATCGCCGTGGATTGCGGCGGGCGCATCCTGTCGCTCAACGCCAAAGCCTCGGTACTGCTCGCCACCGACCCGGCCGCGATGGCGGGGCGCTCATGCGACGACTTTCTGGTCGTGCAGGGCGGCGGTTCGCTGGCCGCGCTCGTGGCACGCGCCGCCGAGCGGCGGCAGAACCTGTCGCCGGGCGAGCAGTGGCTGTCGCTGCGGCATGCGCTCCCGGCGAACCGGACATTGACCGTGTCGCTGGCGCCGCTGGCCGGCACGCCCTCCGGCGAGGCGCGCAGTGTGCTGATCGCGTTGTGGGACGTGACCGAGCGCGCACAGGTCGACAACTTGCGCTCCGACATCGTCAGCAGCGTGTCGCACGAACTGCGTACGCCGCTCACACGCATACGGCTGCGCGTCGAAAAGGTCGCCGGCTCAGCGGCCGGACCGATGCACGACCGGGACGACTTCCACGCCATTATCGCCGACGTCACGCTACTCGAGCAGCTGATCGCCAACATCCTGCAAGCGGCGCGCATCCAGGGCGGCCGCCTGGTGTTGCAGCGCCAGCCGGTGGCGTTGCCGCCGCTCGCGCGCCAGGTTGCGCGCGAGACCGGCCAGGCCGAGCGGTTTGCGCTGGAGCTGGCGGCCGACACGCCGCTCGTGTACGCAGACTCGTTTCGCATGCACGAAGTCCTCACCAACCTGGTCAACAACGCCATCCAGTACTCGCCGCCGGGTTCGCCGCTCACGATTCGCATGGGCGCACAGGCCGACGGCTGCGCGCTGGTCGGCATCAGCGACCGCGGGGAGGGTATACCCGCGGTCGCCCGCGAGCGCATCTTTGACCGCTTCTACCGCGTGCCGCGCGAAAACACGCGGCCGACCTACGGCTCCGGACTGGGCCTGTACATCACGCGCGGGCTGGTCGAGGCGCACGGCGGCCGCATCTGGGTGGAGAGCGAGGAAGGCGTCGGGTCGGCATTCTTCTTCACGCTGCCGGCGTACACGCTGGCGGAGGGCGAACATGACGCGAATCCTGGTCGTTGACGACGATGCGG
The DNA here is from genome assembly GCA_016235055.1 of Chloroflexota bacterium. Taxonomy (NCBI): domain Bacteria; kingdom Bacillati; phylum Chloroflexota; species Chloroflexota bacterium. The sequence continues at coordinate 26,035 of JACRMK010000059.1, forward strand.
ATATCGTGCGGCTGATATCCGACTACCTGCTTGACAGCAGCTACGAGGTCATCACGGCCACCAACGGCCGCCAGGCGCTGCGGGCTGCATTCGAGTATCGCCCCGATCTCGTGCTGCTGGATATCGGCATGCCGGGTATGGATGGCTGGGACGTCTGCAAGACGCTGCGCGAGTACTACGACGGCGTCATCGTGATGTTGACCGCGCGCGACAGCGAGACGGACAAAGTGAAAGGACTGGACCTCGGCGCGGACGACTACATGGTCAAGCCGTTCAGCCGCGACGAACTGCGAGCGCGCATTCGTGCCCGCCTGCGCAGCGCCGCGCGCACGCCGCTCAATTCGATGGACTACCAGGACGCCGCGCTTATCATCGACCTGCAGCGACGCATCGTGTTGCGTAACGGGGCGCGGCTGACCCTGTCTACGAGCGAGTTCGACCTGCTGACCTGCCTGGTGCGACATCGCGGCGAGGTGGTCACGCGGGATCGCCTGTTGCTGGATGCGTGGGGCGCGGATTATGCCGGCCAGTATGACTACCTGCGCGTGTATGTACACCGCCTGCGCGAACGGCTGGAAGACGACCCGGCGCACCCACATTATGTGCTAACTCACCGTTATGCCGGGTACTCATTTGGACCACCAGTCAACGGTTAAGAAGTCGCGTTATGTCACCACTCTAAACGCCCGTTTGGGCGTTTTTTGCTTCCCATCTACCACCCAGCCCCACTATTGCACTATGCAACTGTAATGTGGCGTTAACAATTCCGCTCTTGATTTGTAACGTCTTTTCGGAGTAGATTGGTAGGCGAGGGTAGCGATCGATCTCGCGAGACGTGGCAGAACCGCTTGCCGATGGGGACCTATGAGCCGGCTACGGGTGCTGTTGGTCAGTCACGACCCACGATTGTTGCTGGATGTGCACGCGTTTGGCGCGCCGCGCGCGTATGATGTGTTTGCCACCCCGGACTATTCCGCGACCAGCCGCCAGGCGTACGAACTGCGCCCTGACGCCGTGCTGATCGCCGCCCAGGATGCGCCGCCCGGCGACTGGCACGCGGCACTGGACTCGCTGCACGCCGTATCCGCCGTGCCGATCGCGGCGCTGGTCAGCCGTCAGAGCGATGCCGATTGGGCGCTGGCGCATGGCGCCACATTGTATGTGATGCGGCCTTACGATGGGCGGCAGATTGAATCGGCGATCAGCCGGTTGACACACCCGGAGATCGCCGCCTGAGAGGTCTGGTTGAACCGTTCTTCCAGTTTCGTTATCCGATCCGGCGCTTGGCGGACCGGCTCGTGCAGCAGTTCAAGACCGTGCACCCCAGACGATGTGACTGGCCGGCCGAATTGATGCCAGCCGGTATGGATTATACCGTTTTGTGATGAGTATGTCCCCAAGCGATTGTTGTATGCGTCAGCACTGTATAGCAATCGCCGCCCTCGCCCCAATCACCTTTTCCCCTTCTCCCCCGCGCGCGGGGGAGAAGGGGCCAGGGGATGAGGGGGCGACAACCGCACTTACCACCAGGTATGGGGACATAATCGAACTGAAACAGTCTTGGTCATTCATGGTTGTGTTGAAGCCAGTTCTTCTGCAGTGTCTATCGGAAATTATGTTCACGGACACGTTTGGCAATCTGATGCCTGAACCGTTACCATCGTGCGTTGCCGTACTAGGTGTCCATGGAGAGCGAGCATGACACGGGTTCTCTTAATTGATGACGATGCCGAAATCGTGAAACTCGTTACGGACCTTCTGCAAGCCGAGGGCTATGCAGTCGCGTCGGTGCTGGATAGCAGCGAGTCTCTGCGCAGGGCGTTCGAGTTTCGTCCCGACGTCGTCCTGCTGGACATCAATATGCCCACACTGGACGGATGGGAAGTCTGCCGCAAATTGCGCGACTTTTATGATGGCACCATCATCATGCTGACCGGACGCGATGGCGAACTGGACAAAGTCAAGGGGCTCGACCTCGGCGCGGACGACTACATGGTCAAACCGCTCAGCGGGCTCGAGTTGCTTGCACGCATACGTTCGCACCTGCGCGAATCCGACAAAGTGGTCCGTAATATGCCGGATTATGGCGACGGCTACCTCCAGATCGACCTGCAAAATCGTACCGTACGCTGCAAAGGCGAGCTATTTAGGCTGCCGCATAACGAGTTCAGCGTTTTAGCATGCCTCGTGCACCATACGGGTGAGACTGTGTCTCACAAGCGCCTGCTGATTGAGGGGCTGGGTCTTGACTACATAGACCAAGGTGCTCTCCTCAAGGTATATATCCACCATCTGCGCGACAAAATCGAGGTTGATCCAACTCATCCACAATACGTGGTAACGCATCGCGCCTACGGTTATTCGTTTATGCCCGCACCGGACTCACACCTCGCCGATAGATAGCCTCCGACTGTCCATTCCCGCCGGTCAGCAGGAATCGCTGACCGGCGATTTGTTTTTCAACACCCGTTCCAGCACGAATATTACGATTAACCTTACGTTAACCAACATCTTCTTGATCCTTAACCAGGTTCCATGATATGGTGTGACCGTACCTCGGCGGGCGTCAATAGCACAAAGGTACCACTCGCCAATTGCTCATAGTCAGCACGATGTCCGGCACACAAACTGATCAATGGCTGCACGGAGGCAAGACATGGCATCCCGGCGCAGGGTATTGCTCATCTGTCATGAACCATCACTAATGCTCGATGTATTCAGTCAACTAGGCCCGCAAGACTACGAGTTGTTTGCCACTCCCGATCCCCGAAGCGCTATCCGCCAGGCTTATGACTTGCAGCCCGATGCCGTGTTGATGGTGGTGGACAATCCGCAGGCCAACGAATGGGCGGCATCGCTGCAGGCGCTGCGTAGCCTCTCGAGTGTGCCGATCATCGCGCTGGCCAACTCGGTGCGCGAAGCCGACCGCCAGCGGGTGATCGAAACGGGCGTCGATGCGTGCTACCTGCAACCGTTCGACGGGCAAGCGGTGGCCGCGCAACTCGACGTCTTGACCTGGCCCGGCCGAGCGGCTCAGCGTGGGGCAGTGCGGACAGGGCGATGGGCATGAGCGATGGCAAATGGTCAGCACACGTTACCGCAACGGTCAACGAACCGACGCGCGAACGTAGTTGCGCTTCAGGCGCACACACCCGCAGACAGGTCGCCATGCAGACAATTCACAACGCACGCGATAGGCGATACGCGCGCCGGAGCTGGCTGGCGCTGCTCGGATTGGCGGCAGCGTGCCTGCTGTGGCTGGCGCTGCGGGTGGACGTGCGCGCGGCCGGCACGCCGGGACCCACTGGCGCCGGCGTGCGGGTGGCGGCGGTTATCACCGACTCATGGAGTGCGCCGCTCCCCAGCTTGACGGCGCGCGCCAGGCCGTCGCCGATCGTGACCGAGCCGGGATCCGCGCCATCACCCGTCGTCACGCTCACGGCTACGCCTGTGCCTCCGGCCACGCTATTCACGCCGGCTGCCGCCACCAGGTCGCCGCTGCCGGCAGCGACACCCACGCCGGCCAGCACCGTTGAACCAGGCGGCACGGTCAGCGGGCGGATTGCGCTGCAAGGCTGGAGAGCGGCAAGCGCCATCAGCCTGTCGGCGGCGCCGGGGGGCTTCAGCGCTACCGTCACGAACGCCGGTGATTTCCAACTGGCCTTACCGCCCGGCACGTACACGCTGACGGCGCGCACCAGCGGTTTTTACGGCGCACAGCGGACCGGCGTCGTGGTGCGCCCCGGCCAGGATACACAACTGCCGCCGGTCAAGCTGCTGCGCGGCGCCATCAGCGGATCGGGGACGCTCTCGCTCGCCGACGTGGCACTGGTGGCCGGGCAGGTCGGACGCGCCAGCGGGTTCGACCCGCGCGCCGACGTGAACGGCGACGGCGAGGTGAATATCCTCGACCTGATACTGATCAGCGGCAATATCGGCAAGCCCGTAGTGCAACCATGGGGCGATTGACTTCTCAACTGGAGGTGTTTGTGCACTGGAATCATAGGCAAATGCTGAAGCAAGCCCTGTGGGCGCTCGCGCTCTGGGCCGCGTTGAGCTGGGGCCCGACCAGCGCGCGCGCCGCCGACGGGCAGGCCACGGTGCGCACTGACCCGCCGTCGGTCGGCATGCGCGTCGGCGAGCAGGCGACGCTGGCCATCCGCGCCGAGAATGTAGAAAACCTATACGGTGCAGAGTTGCACCTGCGCTTTGATCCCGCGGTGGTGGAAGTGGTGGACGCCGACCCGTCCAAAGCCGACGTGCAGATCAAGCCCGGCGACTGGCTGAAGGATAGTTTTGTCGCCGCCAACCGGGCCGACAACTCGGCGGGCAAAGTGGACTACGCCGTGACGCTGCTGAATCCGGCGCCGCCGCTCAGCGGGGGCGGCGTGCTGGCGACCATCACGTTTCGCGCCAAGGCGAACGGGACCAGCGCGCTGGCGTGGGACAAGGTGATTTTGGCCACGCGCGAGGCGAAAGAGATCAAGGCGCTGGCCGGCGACGGCGCGATCGGCGTATCGGCCGACGCGAAAGCGCCGGAGGTCAAGGCGCCGGTCGTCGCGCAACCGGCGACGGGCAGCGCCCCCGCCAACGCGCCCGCCGCGCCGGCGGCCAGCCCGGCCTCGACCGGCCCATCGACGGCGATGCTGGCCGCGGGCGTGGGCGCATTGGCGTTCCTCGGCGCGCTTGCGTTCCTGCTGTTTGCCGTGCGCCGCCGCAACCGCAGCGGCACATAACGAAAGGAGATCACGCTGCACACCTCCACGAACGTTCCATTTCATCGCCAATGTTGCAACTCGTGACAAGGAGCCATTCATGACACACAAGATTCTTACGCTGGTCGGTCTCGCATTGTTTGTGACGCTGATGGCCGGTTCGCTGGCCGCGCCGCAATCGGCGCGCGCCGCTGGACCGCTGATCGTCGTGCGCGCCTTCAGCGAGACGGGCGGCGCGCCGAGCGCCGCCGACAACGACTACACGCGCATCAACAACGCTATCCAGTCCGTGGCCAATGGCGACACGATTAAATTGATCGGCACATTTGATTGGACCGAAGTCAACGCCGCGGCGTCGTGGGCCAAGGGCAGCGATGGTATCGCCAGCAATGCTGACGACTACGAGATCGTCGTGCCGGCCGGTCGCAACAACGTCGTGCTGACTGCCGATTACCTCGGCGCCGCAACCATCCAGGGTCCGGGCGATCTACCGGCCGTCAACCTGGAAGGCTTCCTCGACTTCGAAGGCGGGCCTAACCAGAACTGGACGATCTCCAATCTGCGCATCCTGGACTTCGATCTGAGCATCGGCATGTTCTACGGCGCGGGCGGCACGACGGCCTTCAACGGCGTCAAGATCAAGCACAACTATATCCGCATCGCGACCGACCTGAATTCGGTGGATGCGCCGGCCGACATCAACCAGAACATCGGCATCCATTACTCGTTCGGTGCCAATCAGACGATTGCGTACAACACGATCGACATCCCCGGCAACGGCGTCAGCGATTCCGGCGCGCCGGCTGATTGGTGGACCTATGGCCTGGCGGGCGGCTCGCTGTTCTCGTCCAACATCGCCATGCAGTCCAACACGAGCGGCGGTAACGTCTATGACGGTCTGCTCATCGATCGCAACACGATCCGCGTGCTGAACGCGCAGTCGGCCAACCCGTCGCGCATCATCGGCATCTGGGAAAACGGGCACGCGCACAGCAGCAACATCACCGTCAGCAACAACCAGTTTATCAACCTGGCGGGCGGCAACGATCCGGCCCTGAACCGCCAGATCGCCTTCCGTCCGACCTCGCATTCCAGCGGCTCGACGACCGTGACGTACAGCAACAACACGGTGCAGGGCGCGGGACTGGGCTTTGGGCCGATGGACGTTAGCGGCGTCCAGCCCTTGCTGATGAAGCACAACGTGTTGACCAGCGTGTTCCGCGGCTTTAAGCTCGGCTTGAACGAGAATTACACGTTCATCAACAACCGCTTGAGCGGCGTCGGCGGGGGTGAAGGCATCGAGATGCGGAGCGCCTCGGTGTCCACAGTCGGCACGCCGGCTGGCAGCAACTTCATCACGGGCTTTGGCACGGGCGTCAGTGTCATGGCAGGCTCTGCATCGATCCTGTATACCCAGTTGACAGGCAACGGCACCGGATTGGCCGTCAGTGGCGGCACGGCGTCCGTCAACTACAGCAACATTTCCGGCAACAGCGCGTTCGGCGTGAACAACAACACCGCTACTCCGGTCAACGCGACTACCAACTGGTGGGGCAGCGACACGGGCCCCGGTGGAACCAACAACGGCGTGAACGGCCCGGTCACCACCCTCCCGTTCGCGAAGGCGCTCTCCGCGTCCACGACCGCCTCGACACATGAACTGGGTGAGACGGGTACGCTGGACAGCAATGTCACGGCCAACGGCCTGTACGGCGCGCAGTTGGTCGTCAATCACGACAACAGCTTGATGACATTCGCGGCAGGCTCCAGCGCAAACAACGTCGGCGGCTGGTTCTGGGACTTCCTGGCCCAGAACTTCAGCCACCCGACCGTGAACCAGACGGCGCTGTCCGGCACGATGCGGCGCGACATGCTGCACACGGTCGGCGCGAATCTGAGCGGGCAGAGCATCGCCACCTGGAAGTACGCCTGCGCCGCAGCCGGCACCGGCACGCTGATGTACGACAACACGGCCGGCACCGGCACCTTGCTGTCCGACATCAACGGCTTGAGTCTACCGTCTGCGCTGATTGGCGACTCGGTCACCTGCGTTGCCGCGACAGCCGACTCGACCAGCGGCAGCATCGCCCTGCAAGGGCGCGTGCAGGGCACGGCCACGCCCGCCGGCTGGAACGGGGCGGTCGTGGCGCTGACCTGCACCGGCGGCGCGTGCATCGGCTCCGGGCCGTACTACTTCCCGGCGACCGATATCAACGGCGCGTACGCGATCGTCAAGGCCGGTCCCGGCACCGGCGTCGCGCTCGGCACGTACAGCGCCAGCGTCGTGCGGCGCGCCTACCTGCCCGCGACGAAGGCGGCGGTCACGATCGTCGCCGGCGCAAACGTCGTCAGCACCGCGCCCGTGCCGACGCTGCTCGGCGGCGACGTGACGAGCGACAACCTCGTCGACATCGCCGACCTGACCGCGCTGGGCGGCGCGTTCGGCACGAGCGTCACGCCGGACACCGGCGCCGACGTCAACGGCGACGGCTTCGTCAACGTCTTCGACCTCGTGCTGGCCGGCGGCAACTACGGCAGCACGGCATCGGTTTGGCCGTAAGCTTCGACCCGGACTACACGGCGGGACGGCCCGGCCATGCCGAGCCGTCCCGCCGCCATGGCGAAAGGAATCTGGCATGCGTCCCACGCGAATCTGGCTCATCGGCGCGTTTTTGCTCCTGCTGGCGACGGCCGCGCCGGTGCAGGCCGCTTCGACCTACACGGTCAATCCTGCCCTGCCCGACAACACGCAGTGCGCGACACTGCGCCTGTGCCGGACGATCCAGGCGGCGATCGACGCCGCAAGCAGCGGCGACACGATTGTGGCCCGGCCCGGCACGTTCATCGAGAACCTGACGATCACCAAGCCGCTGACCATCAACGGCGCCGGCCAGGGCGTGTCGATTATCAAGCCGGCGCTCTCCGCCGCGAACCCGTGCGCCGGCAGTTCGCTGTGCGGCGGCGCAGCCAGCAACATCATCCTCGTGCAGGCCGACAACGTCACGATTAACGGCTTCACACTCGACGGCGACAACCCGGCGCTGGCCAGCGGGATCATGGCCGGCGGCGCCGACCTCGATGCGCGCAACGGCATCATCACCAATCACGCGTTAGGGGTGTATACCAACCTGGTCGTGTCGAACGTCACGGTCAAGAACATCTACCTGCGCGGCATGTACGCCTCGAGCGGCGGCACATTTAACTTCCGCGACAACATTGTGCAGAACGTGCAGGCCGATCCGGCCTCGATCGGCATGTTCAACTTCGGCGGCGCGGGCATCTACGAGCGCAACATCGTTGTCGATGCTAACGACGCGATTGCCGCCAATCATTCGAAGGGCACGCAGTTCCTCGGCAACGTCGTCGTCAACTCGGCCAGCGGCGTGCACAGCGACAATGCCGGCGACGGCGGCGGCACGGCCGACCGCATCAGTGGCAACACGGTCAGCAACTGCATGGCGAACGGCTACGGCATCTGGGATTTCGTCGCCTACATCGCGCCGGTGATCGAATCGAACAAGATTGTGAACTGCGCCGTCGGGCTGGCGTCGTTCGGCAACAGTTCCAGCTTCACGGCCGGTCCCGCCGTGCCGACCACGTTCACCAACAACACGGTGGACGGGCAGGGCCTGGCGGGCAGCGTCGGCGTCTTCATCACGACCGATCAGGTCGGCTACGGCGACGGGACGAATAGCGCTTTCCTCTACAACAACGCGATCGTCAATAATGCGGTGGGCGTGCAGACCGAGCAGAAGAACGGCAAGACGGTCAGCCTCAGCCTGCGCTACAACAATATCTCCGGCAACACGACGACAGGTATCGACAACGCCGCCGGCGCGACGGTCGATGCGGCGCGCAACTGGTGGGGCAGCGCGGCCGGGCCGGGCGGCGGCAACAACGGCATCAGCGGCGTCGTGACGACCGCACCGTATGCCCTTGCGCTGGCGTCGAGCGCCACCGCCTCGACACACGAAATCGGCGAGGTCGCGACGCTGGACACGCAGGTGACGGCAGCCGGGCTGTATGGCGCGCAGTTGGTCGTCAATCACGCCAGCAGTCTGATGACGTTCACGCCGGCCGGTTCGAGTTACAACAGTACCGGCGGGTGGTTCTGGGATTTCCGCGCGGCGAGCTTCTCGCATCCGACGCCTAATCAGACGATGCTGGCGGGCACGATGCTGGCGGGCGCGCCGTACAACCATCCCACGGCGGCAACGCTTACGGGTCAGAGCATCGCCACCTGGAAGTACACGTGCGTCGCAGCGGGCACCGGCGGATTGGGCTATGACTACACGGCCGGCACCGGCGCCAAACTGTCGGACGTCAACGGCTTTGAAATTGTCGCCGGGCTGACCGGCGATCTGGTGACCTGCACGGCGGCGACCAGCGCGGTGGACGGTTACCTGAAACTGCAAGGGCGCGTGCAGGGCGCGACCGCGCCCGCCGGCTGGAACGACGCGACCGTCGTGCTGACCTGCACGGGCGGCGCGTGCATGGCTTATGGTCCCATCGGGCTGGCGACCGACGTCAACGGTCATTACGTGCGGCTCAAGACGACGCCCGGCAGCGGCATCCCGAACGGGACGTACAGCGCCACGGCCTACCGGCGCGCGTACCTGCCGGCGACCAAAGCCGGCGCCGTCGTCGTGGCCGGCACGCTCACCATCAACGCGCTCGGCACGGCGCCAACGCTGGCCGGCGGCGATGTGAATGGCGACGACAAGATCGACATCGCGGACCTGGCCGCCATCGGCGGCGCATTCGGCACGAGCATCACGCCGGACACCGGCGCGGACGTCAACGGCGACGGCTTCGTCAACGTCTTCGACCTGGTGCTGGCGGGCGGCAACTACGGGCTAACCGCCTCGACCTGGACACCGTAGCGTCAGCGACAAACCCAATGTGTCAGACCCTTCGGGTTTAGAAGACCCGAAGAGCCTGGAAAGGCAAAAGCATGAAATCTCGATTGATTGGCGCACTTGCATTCGCCCTGCTGGCGAGCCTGCTGATCTCCGCTTCCGGCGTCAGTGCTGCGCTTCCGGCCAACCTATCGTGGGTGAAATACGGGACCGGCCCAGTGGTAAATGGGACGCTGTGCTATACCGGCGAACATTTCAAACCCGCCATCGTGGTTGAGAGCGCGGGCAACTATAAGATGTACTTCAGCGGCCGCGCCAACGGCTCGGATATTTACGTCGCGACAACCACCGATGGCGGCCTGACGTGGGCGTGCGGCAACGGCGGCGCGCCGGTGCTGGCGCGCGGCACGGCCAGCGCGTGGGATGACGCGCGCGCGGTCACGGCCAGCGTGGTGAAGAACGGCGCGTCCGACTACCGGATGTGGTACATGGGCCGCAACGCCGCCGGCACCAACTCGATCGGCTACGCGACCTCGACCGACGGGCTGACGTGGACCAAGTATGCCAGCAACCCCGTGCTGACCAAGGGCAGCCCGTCGGCGTGGGATTCGCAGTACGTGCGCGATCCGTCGGTGCTGAACGTCGGCGGCACGTACCACATGTGGTACTCCGGCACCGCGCGCTGGCCGTACTTCCGCATCGGGCACGCCACGTCGCCCGACGGCTTCACGTGGACGAAGGATGCCGGCCCGGCCATGGTCGGCACCGCTGGCCTGTGGGACCAGAACGAGGTGTATGCGCCCTACGTCGTGCAGAACGGCGGCGCGTACGAGATGTTCTACTCCGGCAACAACGGCGGGCGCTGGCTGATTGGACACGCCACCGCCGCTGGTACCACCGGACCGTGGACCAAGGACGCCAACGCGATCATCAGCCCATCGGCGACCGGCTGGGAGGCGGGTTACGACTCGACCGACTACGCCGCCGCTGTGCTTGATGGCACCTGGAAAGTGTTTTACTCGGCGGGCGGCAGCTACGCGATCGGGCTGGCTACGCTGACCAATCAGGCGCAGTTGACCTTCCGGCAGTTGGCGACGAGCGTCGCCGTTAGCAGCAATGTTACCGTGTACATCGACATCAGCGCGGTGACGAACCTGGCGGGGTACCAGTTCACGGTGAACTACGACTCGGCCAAAGTCTCCGCGGTCGGATCGTTTGAGAACGACTTGTACGATACAGCGACGAACGCCTCAATTCCGCCCACATGGAGCGCTGCGTGCGCGGCGGGCGTCTGCAAGTTCGCGGTCGCAGGCATTAGCCCGCACGCGGCGGTCAGCGGTTCGGGCGCGCTGGCCAAGATCGTTTTCACCGGCGTGGCGGGCGGTGAGGTGCCGCTGACGTTCGGCAGCGACATCCTCTCGGACTACGGCGCGACGCCGATCATGCACAGCGCTAACACCGGCTTCATCACGGTCATGAACAGCGCGACGGTGAGCGGCGTCGTGCAGTTGCAGGGCCGCACCACGCCGACCGACGCGGGCACGGTCACGCTCTACGACCAGCAGGGCTACGCGCCGCCGGTGACGGTGGCGTTCGATGCCGCTACGGGCGCGTGGTCCACCCCGGTGCTGTTCTACGCGGGCAGTTCAGCGTTTGACGCCGTCGCGTCGCACGGTCTGTACTTGAGCAATCTCAATACTGGCGTGGCGTTGACGGCGGGCGGCAGCTTCCCGCAGGCGACGACCACGCTGTGGGGCGGCGACGCGACCAATGACGGCGCGATTGGCTTGGCCGACCTGACGTGCATCGGCGGCGACTTCGGCGCCGCGCCGGGGACGTGCAGCGGGCAGGGCAGCAGCGACATCAATGCGGACGGGCTCGTCAACATTCTGGACCTGGTGCTGGCGGGCGGCAACTACGGCAAGACGTCGAACCAGGCGTGGTAGTTTGCCGGAGTGATGATCGGGGTGGGCCTTTGGCAGGGGGCCCACCCACCGACACCAGCGTATGAGGAGACCTATGCGACCCAATAAGAAATTCACCGTGGCGGCCAGTATGCTCGTGCTGCTGGTATTGCTGGCGTCATTCAGCACGCCGCCAGTGGCGCACGCGGCGACCACCATCACTGTCTCACCCGCGGCGATGAACGGGTGGGTCTTCAGCGACGACGGGGTTGCCGGTGTTGGCGTGGCCAACTTCATGATTGGCCCCGGCACGCCGCCATCGGGCGCGGGCAGCGTGCACTTCGTGCTCGACGCGACCGCGCGCGAGACGATCAGTACGATGGCGTATGCTAACACGAAGTTCAGCACGCTTACGACGCTGCAATACGCGACCTATCGCGCGTCGGTCGATGCGGGCAACAACCTGGCCGTCGCGCTTCAATTCGACTTCGACAATAACCTGGACGATCTGGACACCGGCTGGAAGGGGCGCATGGTCTTTGAGCCGTACATGGCGGCCGGCGGCACGGTGCTGCAAAACACCTGGCAGACGTGGGACGCTATGACAGGTAAGTGGTGGGGCAGCAACGCGGCCGCCGCGCCCTGCCTGCAAGCTTCGCCATGCACCTGGGCGCAGGTACTGTCGAACTTCCCGAACGGCGGCATCCGCGCCGGCGGCTACACGCATCTGAAGGCGGGCGGCCCGGCGCCCGGCTTTGAGGGCTATGCCGATAAGCTGATCATCGGCGTCAGCGGCGCCGAGACAACCTACGACTTTGAATCGTCTTCCAACGCCGGCCTCTACATGTCGCCGAGCGCGACGGCCATCCCGGTCGGCGGCACGGCGACGTTTGGCTTGAACGTTGCATCGATCAACAACCTGTACGGCTACCAGTTCTCGACAAGCCATACGGCCAATGTGTCGGCCGTGGCGGCGTTCTACAACGGCTTCTTCACGACGCTGCCCCCGGCGTTTATCCCGACCGCATGGAACAAGGACTGCTCCAGCGGCACGGCCTGCAAGTTCGCCGTTTCGCACGTCGATCCGCAGTTGGCGCGCACCGGTTCGGGCATGCTGGCGTCCGTCACTTATACGGGCCTGACGCCGGGCACCGTGCCGCTGGCGTTCAGCGGAGATATCCTGTCCGACAAGAACGGCAATGCGATAGCGCACAGCAGCACCGGCGCGACCCTGATCGTGTACGGCTACGGCACGGTGTACGGCATGGTGAACCTGCAGGGGCGCGCGGCGCCGCTTGACGCGACGGGCACCGTGACGCTCACCGACGCCTCGGCGTTCTTCCCGCCGGTCGTCGCCACCTACGGGCCGTTGACCGGCAACTACACGGTCACGGTGCCCGCGCAGGCCGGCGGCACGACGTACAACCTGGCGGCCAACCACAGCCTGTACCTGCACAACACGTTGACCGCCGGCGGACCGATGGTCACGCCGGGCGGGAGCGCCACAGTCGCCGCGACGCTGCTCAAGGGCGGCGACGCGACCAACGACGGTGCGATTGATGTGACGGATCTGACGTGCATCGGCGGCGCATTTGGCGGCGCGCCGACGCTGTGCGGCACAACCGGCAGCAGCGACATTAACGCCGATGGCGTCGTCAATATTCTGGACCTGGTGCTGGCGGGCGGCAACTACGGCCTGGCCGCGCCGCAGCCGTGGTAGGCAGATCGTGATGGTATCATAGGGCGTGGTAGTGCGGCGCCGCCGGCCGGCGGCGCCGCTATCCCGGCAGTCCGAGGGACGACATTGCAAAGGTATCGGAGTTTCTGGCTCATGCTGGCGGCCGCGCTGATCGCGCTGGCCACCGTCGCACCGATGCAGGCGCAGGGCGGCGCGACGGCGCGCCCCGACCCGCCGACGCTGGAGGTGGGGCTGGGGCAGCAGGAAACGCTGAACATCGTGCTGGAAGACGCGCAGGACGTCTACGGCATCGATGTGCGCGCCAAGTTCGACCCGGCGGTCATCGAGGTGGTGGATGCCGATCCATCGAAAGACGGCGTCCAGATGACGCCGGGCACGTTCATCAAGCCGGACTTCCTCGTGCGCAACACTGCGGAGAACGTGACGGGCACCCTGCAGTACGTCACGACACAGGTGAACCCGTCGCCGCCAGTCAGCGGGCGCGGCATCGTGGTGAGCGTGCTGGTGCGGGGCAAAGCGCTGGGCAAGCAAACGGCGTTCACCATCAGCTTTGTCGAAATCGCCGACCGCACCGGGCGCAAACTGCCGGTGCGCGGGCAGGCGGGCAATATCGTCGTGGTGCAGCCCAAACCGCCAACGCCGACGCCCACGGCACAAGCGACGGCCACGCCGACCGCCGCACCCTCGTCTGTGCCTTCGCCGACGCCCCCGCGCGCCGCGGTGACCACCGCTGGCGTGACGCCAGCAGCGACAGTCGTCGCTCAGAGCACGCCTGCCGCCCAACTATCCGACGATTCGGCACTGGTCGGCATCGCTGTGGCCGGGGTGGTTGGGGCGCTGGCGATCGCGGGTGCGGGGGTCGTTATCTTGCGGCGGCCGCGGCTATGAATGCCATGAAACAGCAGGGGTATTCCACCGGGAGTCGTGCTCGCAGAGCGCTACGCATGGCGCTCGGCAGCCTGCTCGGCGCGGCGCTGGCGCTGGCCATCGCCGTGCAGCCGGGCCGGCCTGCCGGAGCAGCGACCGGCGCGCATCTGTTGCTCGCGCCGGCCGCACAAACAGTCCAGGTCGGCTCGACGGCTGTCGTGACGATCACGTTAAATGACATTAGCAACTTGTACGGCTACCAACTGGCGGTCGGCTACGACGCCTCGAAAGTTAGCGCCGAAGGCGCGTTTGTCAACGAGTTCGTGGACACCACGAGCCAGGCGTTTGTGCCGGGCGGCTGGCACGCGGCCTGCACGGGCGGCCAGTGCCGCTTCGCGGTCACCCGCCTGTCGCCGGCGGCCCCCGTCAGCGGCGGCGGCGCTGTGGCGCGCATTACGTTCACCGGGCTGGCACGCGGGGTTGTGCCGCTGACCTATGCCGCTGACTACCTGAGCGACCGCAACGGCTTTGCGATCGCGCATCTCAGCAGCGGCGGCGTAGTGACGACCGTCGAGGGCACGGCTATCGTGGGCGGCGTGGTAGCCCTGCAGGGGCGCGCGACGCCGATCACAACCGGCACGGTCACGCTGATCGACAACGCCGGTGTGTTTGCGCCGACCGTTACGCCGTTCGACGCGCTGACCGGCGTATTCACGGCGGTCGTGCCGGTGGACACGGGCGGCTCGGTCTACCGCCTGGTCGCCGCGCACGCGCTGTACCTGTCGCACCAACTGGGCGCGGCCGTACCCGGCAGCGGCATCGCCGTGGCGGCCGGCGGCGTCTACACGACCGGCGCGACGACGCTCGACGCCGGCGACGCCACCAACGACGGCCTGGTTAGCATCCTGGACCTCGCCTGCATGGGCGGGGCCTACGGCGGGCCGCCGACCGTCTGCGGGGCTGATGGCAGCAGCGACATCAATGCAGACGGCGTGGTCAACATTTTCGACCTGGTGCTGGCCGGCGGCAACTACGGGCGCGCGGCGCCGCAACCGTGGTAGAACCATTAGCGAGGTGGCATACGATGACGAAACATACGAACGAGACTCGTTGGCGGTCGCTTGGCTCGCGTGCGATGAGGCCGGTACGGCGCGCGCTGGCGTGGCTGTGCCTTGGCGCGCTCCTGGCGGCGGGCCTGAGCGGCCTGCTGGCCGCGCAGGCGCGGCCGGCGGCCGCCCAGGCCGCGACCACGACGCGCGTCTCCCCGGCGCGCCAAATCGTGACGACGGGTGCGTTCAGCGTCGATGTGCGGATTGACGATGTGGTGGATCTGTACGGCGCGGACTTTACGCTGACCTTCCCGCCGGCGTCGGTCGCGGTCGAAGACACGAGCCTGACGATCACGAGCATCACGCCCGGCCCGCTGCTGACCTCCGGCGCGGGCGGCAGTTTTGTGATCGTGAACCGCGCGGACAATAGCGCCGGCACCGTCCGGTTTGCGGTCACGCAATTCAACCCGTCGCTCCCGGTCAGCGGTTCCGGGGTGCTGGCGCACATCAACTTCCGGGTGCGCACCACGGGACTGATCCCGCTCACGCTGACGGCGGTCACGCTGTCCAATCGCAACGGCGTCGTGATTCCAACGGCGACGGAGAACGCACAGGTCTTCGCCGGGTCGCTGCCCACAGCGGTCACGCTGGAGTCGTTCAGCGCCGTCTCGGCGCCGGCGCAACAGCAACCGGCGGGCTTCACCGGCCTCGACGATAAGGGCGGCGCGGCGCTGGCCCTGGCGGCGCTCGCCGTGGTAGCCATATTCGGGCGTGGCAGGCGGCGCTGAGCCGCGGTCTGGACTACGAAATACAGATAACGGCGGCATCTCGCCTTGAGATGCCGCCATTGTTCTTTCGTTCCACGCGCGCTGCGTTACCTTCGTGCCTTCAGCAGTTTCGTCCCGCTCGGACACAGGTCAAAGAGTGAGCACTGCTCGCAGAGCGGCTTCCTCGCATCGCAGATGCGCCGTCCGTGCCAGATGACTTCGTGGCTGAACGCGATCCAGCGCGTTTTCGGTAGGACGGTCATCAAATCCTGCTCGATCTTGACCGGATCTTCTTGCTTCGTGAGACCAAGCCGCTGGCTGATACGGCGCACATGCGTGTCCACCACGACGCCATCGGCCAGGCCGAAGCAGACGCCGCGCACGACGTTGGCAGTCTTGCGCGCCACGCCCGGCAGGCTGAGCAGGTCGTCCATGCCCTGCGGCACCTCGCCGCCGAACTCCTCCACGAGTACGTGAGCCGCGCCCTGGATGTTCCTGGCCTTATTGCGGAAGAACCCGGTTGATCTGACCAGCGCCTCCACATCCGCGCGCGGCGCGGCGGCCAACGCGGCCGGCGTCGGGCAGTGCGCAAAGAGCGCGGGCGTCACCTTGTTCACCGTCGCGTCGGTGCACTGCGCGGAGAGGATCGTCGCGACGAGCAGTTCAAACGCGCTGCGATGGTTCAGCGCGCACTGCGCGTCGGGATACGCTTTGCGGAGGCGGCGCAGGATCGCCTGCACGCGCTTCTTTTCGTCGGCCGGATTCCGTTTGACCATGCGCTGATTTTACACGAGGATGAGTTCGAGCTCGATTTCGTCGCGGAGCGGGATGCCGTCGTTGCCGAGCAGCGGGATCTCCGGCTTCAGCCGCCGCGCCGCCGTCACGGCATCGCGGTGCAGGACGGCCAGCACGAAGCCGCGCTTCTGGTAGAAGCGGAGCGCGCGCAGGTTATCATTGGTCGTGATCAGCCACAGCCGGCGGCAGCCGCGCCGTTGCGCTTCGTCTCGCATGGCCGCGATGAGCGCTGTGCCGACGCCCGCGCCCTGGCGCAGGCTGTCGAGCGTGACGATCTCACAGGCGTCACCGTCCACAGTGAACGTCAGCAGCCCGACGATTTCACCGGCAAGCACAGCCGCGAAGCCGTCGAGCATATGCGGGCGGTATGTGCGCCCGTGCGCCACGACGGTCTCCGCGCCCCAGCGCCGCGTGATGAGATCGCACACTGCGGCGCGGTCGGCATCGATTAGTCTGCGCACGGAAATGTCCGGCATATCGGTGTCCGAAAGGCGCTAAAGGACGGGGACGCGCCAATATCTCTGTATGCGTGCCTTCCCGTTCCCGTTCAACGGCCTGCACGGAAAACGGCGTCGCGCAGCCTGCTACTTTCTGCATCCAGCGTCAACTCGACCTCCGACATGCATTTCTCGCCCACAAAGCGAAACGTAGCCGAGGCCGCGCCATCACCGGCCAGTAGTTCGCCCGCCGTGCAGGCGCCGCACACCACGTGTGCCAGGCGCACCCGCTCCCATAACGCCTCGCGGTTGGCGTCGCGCGCCACCAGGCGCTGCCATGCGCTGCGCGTCGGTTTGCTGACCAGCGCAGCCAGCCGCGCGGCGGCCGACTGCATGGCCGGCGACGGCGGCAGGGTGGATGTGAGCTGCAAGTGCTGCACGCGCGGCGGCACGGTGGGCGACAGGGTGATGAACACCCAGCACCAGCCGCGCTCACCGGCCATCCGCCAGCGTCCGCGCAGGCTGTTCTCGACTTCGAATACGCCGTCGGGGTGCAGTGCGCCATGGTCGCGCCGCAATTCGTCCAACCGGCGCTGCCAGTGCGGCCGGTCGCTATCAAGGAAGAAATTGCCGGCGAAGAGCGTGTCGGCCAGCCCGTCATCCCATGCCGTCAACAAGCAGATGACCTGCGCGTGCGCTTCAAGCAGTGCGTCACTCGGATGAGGCGGGCGTGGTTGCGCCTGGCTAGCCTGCAGCAACTCGTCGAGCGCGTCGGCACATGCCGCGTGGACATTGGCGTAGGTAACATTGGCAAGCGCGACGATGCCGACGCCGTAGGCAGGCGCCCAGCGCATATGCGAGCCGAAGCCCGGCACCCCGCCCCCGTGCCCCACGCTCTCATAGCGCCCGTTGTGCGCGATTGAAAGACCATAGCCATAGCCGCCCGCACTGAACAGCGACGACACGCCAAGCTCGCGCTCCGTGATCACCGGCCGGTACATGCGCCAGACCTGCTGCATCTCGCGCAGCGAACTGCGCCGCACAAGGCCCGTTTCCGGCTCGTCGCGCGCGGGCCAGGCGGACTGGAACAGCGCGACCCAGCGCGCCAGATCGCGCACCGAGCTGCTGATGCCCGCAAACGCGGCGACATCGCCGCCGGATGGTAGCAACGGCTCGGCCTTCCACTGTTCATCTTCCCAGCGATAGCCGGGCGCCCGGTGCGCGGCCGGCACCGTGGCCGGCTGCCATGTGGTCGCCGTCATGCCGAGCGGCTGGAGGATCTCGCGTGTGATGTAGTCCAGCGCGGACACGCCGGCGACGTTGGCGATGATGCGCCCCAGCACAATGTAGGCGTAGTTGGAGTACTCAAAGACGACGCCCGGCGGATTGGAAAACGTCACACCGTCGCGGAAGAGCCGGCTGAGATCATCGTCGCCAATGTACAATTGCCGGTCCGCCCACGGGTCGTCTTGCGGCCAACCGGCCGACATCGTCAACAGTTGTTGCACAGTGAGTGGTGCCGAGTCGGCCGTGGGATAGCGCAGGCTGGCAAGTTCCGGCACATAGGTCGCCGCCGGCGCGGCGAGTTGCAGCGACCCCGCGTCGCGCAGCTTGATGATCGCCAGCGCCGCGAAGCTCTTGGTCATCGAGGCAATGCGATACACGCTGTCCGCATCCGGCGGCGCCGGCGTGGTCACGTCGCGCACGCCGAAGCCGTGCGTGAAGACGAGCTCGCCATCCACGATCACGCCATACGCGACACCAGGCATTTGCTGGCGCTCGGCGTAGCGCCGGAAGATTGGCTCCAGGCGCGGACACGCCGCGAGAAGCTGCGCGTGTCGTTCAGCTCCGGGCAGGCCGGGCGCGGACGATTCAGCCGCAAAGGAATGTGTGTTCATGGGTTTCCTGTGTTCAGCCGGTGGATTGTCACAACATGTCCTTCGATTATAGCCAGCCGCACGCATGCTGGCGAATGGCGGAGTGAACGTGCCCCGCTGACTTTGCGAGCGCGCCGGCGCCGTTTTGCCGAAACGGCATGTGCGGACAGGCGCACGTTGGCTGGAATCCCCGGAAACGTGCGCGCGGGGAAGGCGCGTTGCGATTGCGCACGGATGGGCGTGCCCCAGACCAGGTAGCCTCACACCGCCAAGGCTGCACAGGCGGGGGCGTTACGCCTTGGTGGCGAGGCGAGTGGGCAGCCATGCGCCGAAACTACGCGGCGCGCCAATCTTTGCTATAATAGCTCTGGTGAATCATTCGGGCGAGTAGCTCAGCTGGTCAGAGCGTCTGACTTACATTCAGAAGGTCGCGGGTTCGAGCCCTGCCTCGCCCACAATTTGGGATATTTTCTTGGGATAAACTTTACGGAAAGTGAATGGACATTCATCATTAAATTTCGTACTACAGGTTACCAGATTCTCTTCAACTCGTTGCGCACGCGTATGATGTTATGATGTTGTTGCCGCCACGGAAGTTGGCTTCGGCTACATGCTTCGTTTGTTCTAGAATCCGATAAGCTGGCTGTGCGCGAAATGATATTGCGGCCTTCCGTACGTAGTGGATTGCCACATTATCTCAAATCCATACTGGATTTGCTAAAAGCATTTTCGGCTTAAGCAATCCACGCCGGAACTTCACCTCACGGCCTAATGCGTAGAACACTGCTCGCTGACCGTGATGGCTTTGTGGTAACCCCACAAGCGATGATCCATGACCACGTGCCAAAAAGGCAAATGCTTGCCAAACAACACCCTAGTTTCCATTGTTATTCCAACTTGGAATGGCAAGAAATGGCTCCAGAAATGCTTGCCAACTGTGTGTGCCCAGACCTTTCGGGAATTCGAGACGGTTGTCGTTGACAATGGGTCCACAGATGGAACGACTGAATGGATATCTGCTAATTTCCCAAGCGTTCGGGTCATTTGTAATCCGTGCAATTTCGGCTTTGGCCGTGCCACCAATCAAGGAATTATCTCAACCTGCTCTCCCTATGTCGTCACACTAAATAATGACACGGAAGTTGCCACCGATTGGTTGGAATGTCTAATGAGAACAGCCCAAAAGGAACCGTATATTGGCATGTGGGCATCAAAGATGATCTTCGCTGAACAAAGAAAGATCATCAATTCGACCGGCATCTCTATAGATAAATGCGGAATAGCTTGGGACCGTATGGGCGGCGATGAAGATCGGGCGAATGGATCCGAACCATTTGAAGTTTTTGGTCCATGCGGAGGTGCCGCGCTCTACAGTCGCGATATGCTTGAAGATGTTGGACTATTCGATGAAGATTTCTTCGCATACCATGACGACGTAGACCTAGCATGGCGGGGACGCTTGAGGGGATGGCATTGCCGATATGTCCCAACTGCGGTGGTCTATCACTACCACTCAAGTTCGACGAGAGATGCTATCTCGGGGAAATGGCGCCTCCTTGGGCGCAACAAGATTGCAATGATCTTGAAAAACTATCCGTCTCCGCAACTATGGTGGTATGCCCCATTCATTATCGCCTATGATCTTATGATGTCTCTTTATGCCTTGTGTACACGCGGTGAATCAAGTCATATATTAGGACGCGTTGACGGTCTGAGAGAATGGCATGTCCACTGGCGAAAACGAATGTTAATTCAGCAGCGCCGCACAATGACTTCAGCCGAATGGGAAAGAATTGTGTCACCAATTCCTTCTCCTTGGGCGGTTTTCCGTCGTTTTCGTCATCTTACTAGCCTCAGTAGATCCAAAATTTATAAGCGCGGGGCGACGGTAGAGTGAATGACGTTGACTACGTCATAGATCGCTTCCAGTTCGCGCCGGATGAAGCGGAGAAAGCGTGTCAGTTGGAAGCGCTTGGTATCCAGCCAACGCCGA
>JACRMK010000060.1 GCA_016235055.1 Chloroflexota bacterium
GAGGGGCGAAAAACATAGGGGATTGGCGCGGCGGCGAAGCCGCCGCGCCAATCCCCAAGAGTGATTCCCCTTCTCCCCCGCGTTGCGGGGGAGAAGGGGCCAGGGGCTGAGGGGGGCGAGGCGCTCTCGGCATGCTTCAAGTGAGAATTCAATACGAGTCGTGCCAGCAGCATCGCGCATGCGGCCATCGAGCGGCCGACCAGGCCGGACACGCGGCAACACCAACGAATATGCGTCGGCAGACGCGGTAAACAAATACGATAAAACAACATTACCGGAAAGAAAGCGAGAGCTCGGTGATGGTATTCGCGTTGATTCGCGGATCGAATGGTTTTGGCTTGGCGGTGAGACGGTTTGCTTTCGCAACGGGCAGAGAGTGAGTCATTTTCGCAGAGGAGAGTTTCGAATGAGTGTGAGCGCTTATCCCCCGCCCCGGCTGATTTTCTGGGAAACGACGGCTGGCTGCAACCTGGCCTGCATTCACTGCCGGCGCATCACGGTGGCCGACCAGTTGCTGCCGCAAGACCTGACGACCGCCGAGTCGTTCAGCCTGATCGACCAGATCGCCGCGTTCGCCAGGCCGATCTTCGTGCTCTCCGGCGGCGAACCGCTCTTCCGCCCCGATATCTTCGACATCGCGCGCCACGCCAGCGACGCAGGTCTGATCGTCGCGCTGGCGACCAACGGCACGCTGATCGATGCGGAGGCCGCCAGGCGCATCCAGGCCAGCGGCATCCGGCGCGTCAGCATCTCGTTCGACGGCGCCGACGCGCCGACGCACGACATCTTCCGCGGCAAGGGCGCCTACGAGCGTTCACTGGCGGGCATGCAGCACCTCGCCGCCGCCGGCGTGCCGTACCAGATCAACACCACCGTCGCGCGGCACAACATCCACCAGATGCCCGAGACGCTGGCGATGGCCAAAGACCTGCGCGCGCAGGCGCTGCACCTGTTCCTGCTGGTGCCGGTCGGCTGCGGCGTCGAGATCGCACCCGACCAGCAGATCAGCCCCGCAGAGTACGAGAATGTGCTGCACTGGATGTATGACGCCGAACTGCAGGGCGGCATCGAACTGAAGGCGACCTGCGCGCCGCACTACTTCCGCGTGACACGCCAGCGTCAGGTCGAGGCGAAGCGCGCGGGTCTCGTCATCGAAGCGCCGGACAGCCACCGGCGGCAGGCGCAAGCCGGTGGCGCAACGGGCCACCCGGGCAGCAACGGCTCGCGGCACGCGATGAACGCGATGACGAAAGGCTGCCTGGCCGGCAGCGGCGTCTGCTTCGTCAGCCACCGCGGCGAGGTCTTCCCCTGCGGCTACCTGCCGCTCGAAGCGGGCAACATCCGCCGCCAGCCGTTCCGCGAAATCTGGGAAGAGTCGGCTCTGTTCGCCGGCCTGCGCGACGTCGATCAACTGGGCGGCAAGTGCGGCCTGTGCGAGTTCAAGAAGTTGTGCAGCGGCTGCCGCGCGCGCGCCTACGGCATGACCGGCGACTACCTGGCCGAAGAGCCGTTCTGCACGTACGAGCCGCACACGCTGCGCGCCGCCGCGCCGGTCGGCGCATGAGCGCGCCGGTCTCTCCCGCCTACGATGCGGTCATCATCGGCGGCGGCATCGCCGGGCTGAGCACGGCCTGGTATCTCGAACGGCAGGCCGGGGCGGCGGGCGCGCCGGTGCGCTACGCGCTGCTCGAAAGCGCGGACCGCTGGGGCGGCAAGGTGCTGACCGAGCAGGCCGACGGCTTCGTCGTCGAGGCCGGGCCTGATTCGTTCCAGACGCAGAAGCCGCAGGCGGTGCAACTCGCGCGCGAACTGGGGATCGGTGACCGGCTGCTCGGCTCGAACGAGCGCAACCGCAAGACGTACGTGCTGAACAACGGCCGCCCGACCCCGCTGCCGGATGGGGTCATGCTCATTGTCCCAACGCGGTTTATGCCGTTCGTGACCTCGCCGCTGATCTCGCCGCTCGGCAAGCTGCGCATGGGTTTGGAGATGTTCATCCCGGCGCGGCGCGGCGGCGGCGACGAAACGCTGGCCGAGTTCGTCACGCGCCGGCTGGGCCGCGAGGCGCTCGACAAGATCGCCGAGCCGCTGATGTCCGGCATCCACAACTCGGATGCGGGCAAGCAAAGCTTGCTGGCGACCTTCCCGCGCTTCCGCGCGCTGGAGGAGCAGTACGGCAGCCTGACGCGCGGCATACTGGAGTCGCGCAAGCACGCGCCCGCGCCGGCGGCCGGGGCGAAGCCGCTGCCGATGTTCATGACGTTCGCGGGCGGCACGGCCGAACTGACCGATGCGCTAGCAGCGCGCCTGAGCGGCGACCTGCGCCTGCGCTGCACGGTCTGGCAGATCGAGGCCGACCCTGCGGGCGGCTACAGCGTGACGACCGACGTAGGCGAGCGGCTGCACACGCGCGCCGTCGTGCTCGCCACGCCCGCGTACGCGGCGGCCAGCCTGCTGACCGGCATCGCGCCGCAGGCGGCGAACGACCTGGCGGCGATCCGCTACGTCAGCACCGGCACGATCTCGCTGGCGTTCCGGCAGGCCGACGTGCCGGACCTGCGCAGTTCGGGACTGGTCGTGCCGCGCGGCGAGCGGCGGCCGATCAACGCCATCACCTACAGTTCGCTCAAGTTCGACCAGCGCGCGCCCGACGGGCAGGTGCTCATCCGCGTCTTCTTCGGCGGCTCGCGCAGCCCGCAGACGATGGAGCTCGACGATGCCTCGCTGCTGGTCGTGGTGCGCAGCGAATTGAAGATGCTGCTGGGCATCGCGGCGACGCCGCAGTTCCACCGCATCTACCGCTGGCATCTGTCGAACGCGCAGTACGATGTCGGCCACCTGGAGCGCGTCGCGGCGATTGAGAATGCGCTGCCCGCCGGCATGTATGTGACCGGCAGCGCCTATCGCGGCGTGGGCCTGCCGGATTGCATCATGCAGGGGCAGGAGACGGCGGCGCGGGTGAGCGCTGAGCTAGAGGAGCATGGAACATGATTTTGCCGCACGGCGTGTTGACTGCGGCTGTGCCGTGACTGGCGATCACACTGACGGTGGCCGCCGTGAACCTATTCGGCGACGGGCTGAACGATTGGAGGGAGAGACGGCTCAAATAGCAGAACGCTCCCGCTTCTCGAACGAGAGGCGGGAGCGTTTTTTGTGCCGGGGTATGGCGGAGATAGCTGCCTCGGTTGTTTGTCTTCGCAACATTATTGAGGTATGCGACCGCAGCGACGATAGGCTCGCATTTTGGCCCTGAGCGAAAACCGCCATACTGTTCTTGCGCAAGCAATTGATAAGACCCGCTTATTCGGATACAATTCTATAAATACCCGTTTATCATTTGATCACAGGTTGCATACAAGATCGGCAAATAGGCTCATGGAAAGACCTAAAGTGGAATTGACTGTAAGCGAATATTTCGCGGGAATTGGGCTGGTCAGAATGGGCTTGCAGCCAAACGGCTGGCAAGTTGTATTTGCCAACGATTTCTCCCACAAGAAACACGAAATGTATGGGGCTTTCTTCCCTGATACGCATACACACTATCATGTGGAAGATATCTTTAAGCTAGACCCTGCCAACATTCCCCACTCCGCTCTTGCAACTTGCTCATTCCCTTGCATCGATCTTTCGCTTGCTGGGAATATGAGTGGGATGATCGATGGTGGGCATTCAAGTGCGTTTTGGGGATTCATCAGGATATTGAAATCTCAGGGCAAAGATGCCCCCCCTCTCCTGCTAGTCGAGAATGTGCCGGGTTGGCTCTATTCGAATGGAGGAAAAGATTTTCGGCTAACGGTTCAAGCACTAAACGACTTGGGGTATGCGTGTGATGTTTTCGCAATGGACGCCTTGCGATTCACTGCGCAAAGTCGTTTGCGAATATTCCTTGTAGCTACGGAAAACGAATCCATCCAGACAACTACCGAACTGATCTTAACAAGGCCGAGTTCATTGCTGCCAAGCCAACTCAGGAGGAGTATAGTCGCCAACAAGGATTTGCGGTGGTTCTATAATGAACTTCCTAATCCCCCACCACTTAATACTGATGGCCTTTCGAAAATCGTCGAACGACTAGCCGTATCAGATGATCGATGGTGGCCGGAAGAAGAAACTCGCCGCCACATTTCTATGATGAACGATACTCACCGCGAGCGCGTGCAGCAGTTGGCTGCTAATGCAAAGATATCGTATCGCACCTTCTTTCGCAGAATACGTGACGGACATCAGCGCGTAGAAATAAGAGACGACGACTTAGCTGGCTGTCTCAGAACCGCCGTTGGGGGTAGCGGGAAGCAGTTTTTGATCAAGGCGGGCAAAGGCGCGATAAACATGAGGGCTATGACGCCGAGAGAATATGCAAGGCTGCAAGGCGTTCCTGACGAATATCCTATCACCGTCGATGGCGTACAAGCTCTCACGGGGTTCGGTGATGCTGTGTGTGTTCCCGTCATTGAATGGATAGCCAAGAATGTCCTTAATCCATTGGCTATTAGCGGAGCCCCGCTATTACAGCATGCGCTAGAGTTCCAACCTTTTCTGTTAGAAAATGGCCGACAATATAAAGCCCGAACATCGACATAGGGCGATGCAGGCCGTTAAGGCGAAGAGCACTAGGCCCGAAAGGCGACTCTTTGCCATGTTAGCCGGCCTCCATGTGACGGGATGGAAGAAGAACGATGCGTCTGTTTTTGGCAAGCCGGATATTTCGTTTTCCAAACAGCAGATAGCCATATTTGTTGATGGCTGCTTTTGGCATGGTTGCCTCTATTGCCACAAATCGCTCCCCAAAACAAATCGCGCATACTGGAAGAGAAAGATCTCGCGGAATATAGAGCGAGCGAAACTTACAAACAGACATCTGCGCCGTGAAGGGTGGAGAGTGATAAGAATCTGGGAACACGATGTTGGGAACTTAGAGAAGAGTAGATCGCGAATCCTAAATGCTCTTTCAGAGAAACGGAGCAAACGGTGAAAAGCGAAATTTTTCAAGGAATAGCCAAACAGAGCCACGATATTCTTGACAACTGGCTTAGCTCTTGTACCCGCAACAAAAAGATCGCACGAAATACAGTGGCGATGGGTATAGTAGTTCTCGACCATCTAAGAAGAGCTTGCCCAGTTGCACGAGAAGATGTTGTTGCGCAAGGCGGCGAGATCAGTGGGTCACGATCGGGGCTTGGAAGCAAACTAGAGATTTACGGTATTCCAAAGAGCTACCTAAAGGAGATTACTACTAGACAGAGCCATCAAGATGGACAACGATTGTTTGAAGCATTCGAGTGGGGAAACAAGCTGACACAATTACCGGAAAGTCTACGCGACAAGCTGTTGGTTGAACTGATAGCCGAACTCAAGGCAATCGCTGACGAGTGGCTCAAAAGACAAAATCTGCGACTTGAAATTGATCGAAGGCAGGCCCCCACAAGCTGGGTTCGAGACATTGTTGAAAATGCTAAGGGGCATTCAGGCGGCATTGTAGAGCAACAATTAATTGGGGCAAAGCTATCTCGGCGCTTTAAGGGAATTGAGGTGCCTAACCATCCTGCTCATGCACCCGATAAGCAGACTGAACGAGTTGGAGATTTTAGCATTGCCAGTTCGGTCTACCATGTAACTGCGGCACCATCAAGAAGCGTTATCCAGAAATGCGCGGAGAACCTGAAAGCGAATTTGCATCCGATCTTACTTGTTCCACGAGATCAGGAAGATAAAGCAACTATTTTAGCGCAGGAAGAAAACATCGAAAGAGATTTGGTAATCATTTCGATTGAGAATTTCGTCGCAATGAACATCATTGAACTAGCGACCGAAGAGCACAGAGATTATTTCAGCGTCTTACAAGAGATTGTAGGAATCTACAACGAACGACTTGAGGCAGTTGAGACGGATATGTCTCTGCGAATTGAAATCACATAGACAGCCAAGTTTCTGCCAAGGATGAGCTTGTGCGTGTATGGCCGCCGTGCGGCGGCTATAGCTCGAGCGGTTCCATCTCCCACAGCGACCAGATCCACTCGCCCGCGCCGATCGGGTAGACCTTGAGCTTCTTGCCGTTGATCTTGATCTCTGCAGGGCCATAGCACACATCCTCGTCGTCGCCGTCGATGCGGTAGCAGAACTCGTCGGCAGCGGCATCGTACCAGCCACTGCACGCCGGAACTTTGCTGTCGTACAGTTCGGTGAAGCGTTTGGCCTCGGCAAATTCGAAATTGGGCACGGCCCAGCCGTTCCAGTCCCAATCCTCAACCCACGCATCGAACGGGATGTGAGACAGCGGCCCTTCGAGACAGACTTTCGCGCGCTTCATACAGCCTCCTTTGGTGTGAGTAGGACGGTTACCGCGTGTTGAGAATTCTCAACAAACAAAGAAGCCCGACGCTTGGGGTTGCGTCGGGCTTCGCTTTCGATGGCGCGGGACGTGCGCCTGAGCTTTATGTCTCTACGCATTGGCGTATTCCGTCGATGCCAGATTCTATCGATCCGATTTTACGCCACACATTTGCGCTTCGTCAAACGACTGTTGCACGCCGATACAAACCACCGGTCCCCTGCTCCAAATCTAGAACAGGGGGGCCGGTGACGTTCTACCCGTTGCGGCTGAGCGGGCTAATGCACCGCCAGGTTGCCACCGCCGAGCAACTGTGTCGCCACCGCATCGAGCGGCGCGCCAGCCTGATTGTCGTAGATGACCGCACCGGTGTCCTTGTTCCAGATCCAGATGCGAATCTGGTCGGGTTTCTTCGCACCGTCAACGACAGCGACCAGGAAGGCGTAGTCGCCGCTCCCGTTGATCTTGCCGGAGCCGCGCAGCCACGCGTTATCGCCCTTGACCACCAGCCAGTCGTAGGCCGTGCTCGCGAAGTGGAAGTCCGGGCCGTGCAACTCAAGCTCCGAGTTCCCGGTCGGCAGCGTGCCCTTCTGGTATTTCGCCTCCACGTTGAACGTCGCCTTGCCGTGCTGCGACGGGTCGGGCATGTATGCGCCCGCCGGCGAATCGATCCACCCGCCGCCGGTCAGGAACCCGGCATTGGGATCGTAGACCACGACATAGCGGTACGTTGATACACCGAAGCCGCCGTCCTTGTCCGTCACGGTCACCTGCACCGTGTACAGGCCCGGCGCGGCGTAGGTGTGCGTGCCGCTCGTGCTGCCTGAGCCGTTGCTTTCGCTGACCGCGCCCGCCGAGGTCGTGCCATCACCCCAGGTCCATACGGCGGTGTGCGTGTCGAGCACGCCCGGATCGCTGAACGGCGCGCTGGCGTTGATCGCCGTGCCGGCGCGCACCGGCGCGGTCGGCGCGGTTATGGCGCCGACGGTCGGCGCGACGTTGCTGATGTTGACCGTCGCGGTCGACACGGCCGACAGGCCGCCCGGATCGGTCACCTTCACGGCGATCGTCTTCGCGGATGGACCGTCCACGCCGAGATACGACACGGTCTGGCCCGGCGTCTCAAACACGCCGTCGTTGTTCAGGTCCCACGCATACGTGAGCGCGTCGCCGTTCGGATCGCTGCCGGTCGCCGAGACGGAGACCGAACTGCCCTCGTTGACGCTGTACGGCCCGCCTGCGTTGACCGTCGGCGGCCCGTTCACGTTCAGCCCGACGACGACCGCATCGTGATCGGATGTCCGATAGGCGTTGGGCTCATACAGCGCGTCCACCGCGTCCGGCTTGAAGGTGGTATCGTAGTCCAGCACGTCCGGTTCGTCGGAGTTGATGTGCCAGTCGGCGGCGCCGGTGACCTGCCCGACCAAGTTCGAACTGGCCAGCGCCTGATCCAGATAGCCAGCCTGTCCGTCGAAGGTGTAGGAGTATGCGTAAGCGCCCTGGAAGGCGGAAATCAGGTTGGTGTAGTCGTCGCCGGTGCCCGCCGTGTCGTCAGGGCCTGCCTTGATCGCGCTGATCGGATCTTCCCTTGCATAGGAGTTCAAGTCGCCCATGATCAGGAAATCCGGATCGCCGCTGCCGGTCGGGTCGGTCGCCAGCCAGTCCACCAACGCCTGCGCAGCCAGCTTGCGCGTCTGATTGCAGTTGCCCTGGCCATCGCCCACATCCGGGTCGCCCACATCGTCGCAGGCGGAACCCTTGGACTTGAAGTGATTGGTCACGACCGTGAAGCGGCCGTTCGTGGACAGATCCAGGAACGTCTGCGCCAGCGCCGGGCGGCTCTTCGTGTCGATGAAGCGCGGGTCATCGCTCGAATCGAGAATCTGGAACTGTCCGAGCGGCGAAACCTTGCCGGGCTTGTAGATCATGCCGACGCGGATCGCGTCCGTGCCGATGGTGCCGGTGTCGATGTAAGCGTATGTCCCGGCGCCGAGCAGCGCATTAAGCCCCGCGACGATGCCGTTGGTCGGGTCGCCGAGCGGGTCAACACCGGTCGTGTTTTCCAACTCGTTCAGCCCGATGATGTCGGCGTTGAGGCCGGCCAGCGCAGCCAGCAACTTGGTGCGCTGGCGCGTGAACTCCTGCGCCTGGTCGAAGTCCCAGCCGCGGCACTCGACGTTCTGCGCAGGACCGCATTTATTGTCCAGCGGATTGCTCGTCGGGTAGTCGGGCGTAATGAAGAAGTTGAGCGTGTTCATCGCGGCAACACGCAGATTGCCTCCGACCGGTTCGGGTGAGGCCGGACGCGGATTCGCCGCCGTGTAGACTGCCGGTCCCGTGGGGAAGATCCGGTACAGGCTGAAGTCATAACCGAGCACGCCAACCGTGTTCTGCACCGTATCGCCGCCGCGGAAGCGGTTGCTCAACGAGAACGGATCGCCGTTCGGGTGGCGCAGGACCGAAGGATTCTGTGCGCTATTGTTGTCGTCCAGCGTGATGCGGCGCAGGCTGTTCGCCAGGGTGCGCGCATTCGCGTCGGCGCCCGGCGCGTCGATCGCTGTGCCGGTGAACGGCCGCGCTTCGCCGTCGAGCGGCAGCGCGATCACGATCTCGCCAAAGCGGTCGTAGTTGAAGTACTCTGCGATGACCAGCGTCTGCGGGAGGCGGACGAGCATGCCTTCGTAGCGCTCGGGGAAATCGGCATTGGCGAACGGCATAACTACGTCGGTCGGCTCGACGCTTCCCGTGCCGCACGCGACGACATTCACCGCGGTCACGGGCGCGCTGTTGCTGTTCGAGCCATTGAGCGTGGTCTGGTTGAAGCGCTCGCGCGCATAGCCTGTGACGCGCACCACCTGTCCCGCGCTGACCAGGCTGGAGCTCCCGGTGAAGACGAAGATGCCGTCGGAAGTGGCGGGATCGCCGTCACCGGTTGGATCCTGGAGGAAGAATCCACTAACTGCCCCACTGCCTTCAAAATCACCGACCACGACGCCCTCGGTGGTGACGATGCCGGGGATGGGCGTCGTCAAGCCGCTGCCCTGGATCTGGTAGATCGGCGTATAGGGCAGCGTGCAGGCATTCACCGTGCTGAAGCCAGCCGTGAAGTTGGCCGCCATGTTGTCGAACGGATCGTTCGTATCCTGATCGGTTACGTTGGCGGCATAGACCGTCAGGGTACAGGAATCACCATTGCTGAAATCGGTGTCGGGGTTGAGTGTAAACGTCGTCGGGCCGCCGCTGACGGTGGCCGTGCGCGCGCCGCTCGTGCAGGAAAGTGAGAACCACGTCCCCGTCACATTGACCGGTTCGCTGAACGTCACATCGATATTCGCGTTCGCCGCTACACCGGTTGCACCGTCGACCGGGCTGGTGCTCAGGACGGTCGGCGCGGGGTCGGTACACGGATTCAACGGCGAAGCCGAGTTGCGCGGCGCGGGCGCCGGCGCGGGTACACCGGCCGCGAAATCTGCCGCATTGCTGTCTGTGTCGGTGCAGCCATTGGCCGCGCGGAAGGCGGCGCTGGTGTTGGTCAAGGCCGACGCGGCGGCGGTTTCGTAAAAGTTCGCGTTCCCGTAGCCGATGAGATCGATGATCAGGGCCAACTGGGCCGCTGAACATGGTTGGAGGGCACTGCCATTACAGGCCAGCCCGGCAGTTGAGTTGACTAGCGCTACCTTGCCATTAGTGCCGCTCATGTTGACGGTACCGGTCGCATCCGCCGCAGGCAATGCGGCGCCGATTGCGCCGCCGCTAGCGAGCTGCACCAGATAATACTGTCCCGACGCCAGCGTGCCTGACAGCGGCGTGACGGCGTTGCTGCCGAAGTTGCCGGAGCCGGTGGCACTGGCGTACTGCACCGACATGCTGCTCAGCGAAACGGGTGCCGTGCCCCGGTTGAACAGTTCGACAAAATCGTTCTTGTACAGCGCGCCGGTATTGCCGCCGCCGCCATACACCTGGCTGATGACGACGTTCGCGGATACCGCTTGCGCCGTGCGCGGCGTGGAGCCGGCCAGCAGGATGACCAACAGCGCTGCGCCGAGCGCCCACAGGCGCTGCGCACGCGCAGATCCAGCTATTCGATTGTTGCGTTTGTGCATACGATACCTCCGCAGACAATGGCCTCACACGTCCCGTAGTGGATGGCAGAACGGGGGAAGGTTGTGTGATGCGAGGCGGTGCCGATCCGTCTCTGGGAGAGACCTGCGTGTAGATATTCCCATTATAGTCTCTGCCTCAACGAACCGCAACTCAATTCGGCAACAGGCAGCAATTCTCATTTTGGAGTCGGCTGCCAATATGCCCCCTCATCCCCTGCCCCTTCTCCCCCGCGCGCGCGGGGGAGAAGGGGCAAAGCTAACGGGGAGGTGCGCGGCGGCGCAGCTGCCGCGCACCTCCCCTAAGAATCTCGCCCCCTCCCTACTCCGTTGGGAGGGGGTCGGGGGGAGGGCAGCGAGTGGCATTGGAAAGTACCCGTACAAAGCCAAATTGAGAATTGCTGGGCAACAGGCGCATAGCGGAAAACTGTCGGAGGGCAAGAAACAGTCGGGGCCCAACAACCGCCATTCTGGCACGTCGGTGGCCGCCAGCCAGCGCCGGAATCCACTCCACCGGTGCAGCGTCGAGGATGCGAGTTTGCGATCAGCGCGGATGCCGGACTCGCGGATTCTGCTCGTTTGTCGGCACAACCCCTGCCGCGCCGGCGCACTTGTCGGCCGTCTCAATGGCCGTTAGAATGGCAGTTAACCAGACGCGTGGCGCCTACGCCACGCTTGATGCAGGAGTCCCGTATGCTGACCCGCCGCCAGTTCCTTCGCCATTCGCTGGCGCTCAGCGCGAGCGCTGCGGTCGCTGCGTTCATCGCGCAGTCGACCGGCTGTGCGCCCGTGCCCTCGAGCAGCGTAACCGCGCCGCCGCCGCCGACGGCCACCCCGTCGCCCGTGCCCACCGCGGCCGTCACCCCCACGCCGCTGCCGTCGCCCGAGCCAGCCATTCGCGCGTTCCTCGGCGCATGGGAAAAGGGCCAGTATGAGGCGATGTACGCGCTGTTGAGCGAGCCGAGCAAGGCCAATTTCTCGCAGGAAGCGTTCGTCAAGCGCTACCGCGACATCGCCGCCGAGGGCGCATTCGCCGCCATCAAGACCGAGACGCGCGAGATCGAAGTCGCGCTGAACAAGTCGGTCGCCAACTTCAACGTGACGATCAGCAGCACGCTGGCCGGCGATTTCCTGCGCCAGAACCAACTCGGCCTGACGTACGAGCCGGGTGGCTGGCATGTGGACTGGCAGCCGACCAGCATCTTCCGCGAATTGACGCCGGGCAACACGGTCTCGATGCTTGCATACGGCACCTCGCGCGGCGAGATCTTCGACCGCAGCAACCAGAAACTGGCCGGCAACGAGTCGCTGGTGACGGTCGGTGTCGTGCCGCGCGACTTCGACGACGAGGGCAAGCTGCTGGCCGTGCTCGCGCCGCTGATCGAGATGGATGCCAAGTCGATCAAGGAGAAGTATGCCGGCGCGCGCCCGGAATGGTTCACGCCGCTTAAGGACCTCACGCTCGACCAGTACCGTAAGGTCGAGGAGAAACTGAAAGCGTTGAGCGGTGTCTCGTTCCGCGACAAGGAGCGGCGCGTCTACCCGGTCAGCACGACGGCGGAACATGTCACCGGCTATGTCGGCGCCATCAGCGCGGATGAGTTATTGCGGATGGGGCCGAAAGGCTACGGCGCCAACGACATGATCGGCAAGGCGGGCATCGAGAAGTGGGGCGAGACGTACCTGCGCGGCGAGTTGGGCGGCACGCTGCTCGTCATGTCGCAGGACAGCCAGATCGTCGCCACGCTGGGCGCGCGCGGCCCCGCCCCGGCGTACAACGTGTTCACCACGCTGCACATGGACCTGCAGGCGTTCGCCGAGAACGAGCTGAAGGGCAAGATCGGATCGGCGATCGTGATCGACACGCGCACCGCCGAGGTGCTGGCACTGGCCTCCAGCCCCGGCTACGACATCAACACACTGATCGGCGGCAAGGCGGCCGACCTGCAGGCGCTACTCAACAACAAAGATCGCCCGCTGGTCAACCGCGCCACGCAGGGGCTGTACCCGGCCGGTTCGGTCTACAAGATCGTCACCGCCTCGGCCGGGCTGGAGAAGGCGTCCTTCACGCCGGACTCGAAGTTCGAGTGCGAGGGCGTCTGGACCGGCCTCGGGACGCAGTACCCCAAGAAAGACTGGCTGATAACCGGCCACGGCAAGATCAACCTGTTCAACGGGCTGGTTCAATCATGCGACGTCGTGTTCTACACGGTCGGCCTCGCGCTGGACAAGACCGACCGCTCGCTGCTGCCGACCTACGCGCGCGCCTTCGGGTACGGCGCGCCGACCCGCGCGGCGGGGCTGACGGACGAGGCCGGCGGCAACGTGCCCGACCCGACGAAGGAGACGGTCTTCGTCGGCGACATGGTCAACGTCGCCATCGGGCAGGGCGACCTGCTGGCCACACCGCTGCAGGTTGCGAACATGATGGTGGCGGTCGCCAACGGTGGCACGCTCTACCGGCCGCGGCTGATCGCGAAGGTGACGACGGCGAAGGGTGACAAAAGCGTGGACATCCCCACGGAGACAATCGGCAAACTGCCGGTCAGCGCCGCTAACCTGAAGACGATCCGCGACGCGCTGCGCGCCGTGACGCAGACTGCGCCCGGCACCGCCTCGCGCGCGTTCGCCGGCTTCCCGGTGCCGGTGGCCGGCAAGACCGGCACCGCCGAAGCACCGCCGGGACTGCCGCACGCGTGGTTCGCGGCCTACGCGCCCGCCGACAGCCCGAAGGTCGCCGTGGTGGTCATGGTCGAGCACTCCGGCGAAGGCTCGTCGATTGCGGCGCCGATCGCGCGGCGCATCTTCGAGAAGTATTTCGCCGCGAACCCGCCGTAACTGCCTGACAGGATGACGGGATGACGGGATGACGGGGTGACAGGATGAAGAGATGCGAGGATGACCGGATGACAAGGTGATGAGGTGATATGGCTTGTCACCGCATCGCTAGAACACCGTATCACCGTGTTATAGAAGAAGCCGCAAAACACAATCGCCCTCATCACACAACGATGAGGGCGATCTGTTCTTGAAGCAACGAGGGCGATTACTTCTTCGGGATGATCGTCACCTTGCGCGCATCGCCCTCACCGACCGACTGCGTGGACACGCCGGCATGGTCGCGCAGGGCGATGTGGATGATGCGGCGCTCGTTGGGCGGCATCGGCTCCAGCGCGACGGTGCGCCCCTTCAGTGTGACCTGCTCGGCCAGCCGCAGGGCCAGGCTGCGCAGCGACTCCTCGCGGCGCTCCTTGTAGTGCTCCACGTCGACCACGATGCTGACGTTGCGGCCCGCCTGGTGCGACGCGATCATGCGCGTCATCATCTGCAGCGCGGCCAGCGTCTCGCCCTTGCGGCCGATCAGCAGGCTCAGGTCGTTGCCGGTGATGTTCAGGATGATCGGCGGCTCGGCGTTCTCTTCTTCCTCGTCGGCGGAGAGCGTGCCCTTGCCGACCTCAATCGTCGTGCGCAGACCCAGCCCCTTCAGCAGGTGTCCCAGCACGTCTTTGGCGATGGCCGAAGCATCGGCGCCCGGCGGCAACGCCGAAGCGCCGCGCGCGGCTTCGGTCGGGAACGGCGTCAGGCGCACGCGCGCCTCGCCGGCGCCCTGGGTCAGCACTTCGAGAATCACATCGTCGCTTTCCAGTCCCAGCTGGGTCAGCCCTTTGGCGATGGCGTCCTCCGGCGTCTTGCCGGTCACTTCGATGCTCTTTTGCTTTTCCATCGATGCCCCTTCCTCAGTTATCACCGGCGTGACCGGCGGTTCTTGCGCCTGCTCTGTCCGTTGCCGCTGGGCGGCACGGGAGCGATCTGGCGCGGGCGCGGCGGGTCGGCCGGCTCGTCATCATTGTCGTCTTTGGCCGGCGCACTCGGCGCCGGCTTGCGGGGCGCGGGCACGGCCCTGCCGCCGCCCACCATCCTGGGCAATACGGTGCTCCAGCCCTGGGCGAAACCCTGGAAGACCATGCGCACCAGCGACGAGATGATCCAGTACGCCGCCAGACCCGACGGGAAGTTCAGCGCGAAGAAGCCGAACATGACCGGCATCATCAACTGCATCTGGTTGTTCATCGCTGACTGCTGCGGATCGGCGCTCGGCATGGAGAGCGTCTTCTGGCTGAACCAGGTGCTGCCGGCCACCAGCAGCGGCATGAGATAGAACGGATCCGGGTACGCCAGGTTCATCCACAGGAACTGGCTCTCCAGTGGGATCGTCTGCTTCGCGAGTTCCGCGATGAACGGGACGCCGCGGTACAGGTGGCTCGTCAGATCCAGCAGGCTCTCCGGGTTCACAGCCAGCAGCGTGTTAATCGACTGGTAGAACGCGATCAGCAGCGGCATCTGAATCAGCGTCGGCAGGCAGCCCGCGGCCGGGTTGATGCCCGCCTCGCGGTACATCTCCATCGTGACCTTCGCCATCGCCTCTTTGTCGTTCTTGTACTTCTTCTGCGCGTCCTTCCACTTGTCCGAGCTCTGCAGGGCCGTCATCTTCTTGGACGAGTTCAGGCTCTGCTGGGTGAGCGGCCACGTCACCAGTTGCACCAGCACCGTCGCCACCAGCGTCGCGAGCACAAAGTTGTGCCCCAGGATGCTGTACATCAAGACGATGATGTTGACCAGCGGTTGGATAAAAATCAGATTCCAGATTGGCGCCAGAAAATCCATAACACCCCTGAACAATCGCCCGGCTTGCGCCCGGCGCCTACTTGTCGGTCTCGAACTCCCACTTCTTGGCGCCGTTCGCGGCGTCGAAGGCCAGCAGTTTGTGATTCGCGTTCAGCACGGTCACGGTGCCGTTGGTCAGGCTCGGGCTGGCCAGAATGCGGTCGTTGGCCGGCTGCGACCAGATCTCGCTGCCGTTGGCGGCATTGAGTGCGTGCAGCTTGCCGTCGTCCGTGCCGACGAACACGACGCCGTCGCGGCCGGTCGCGCCTGCGCGCACCGGGCCGATGGCGGCTTTCCATTTCTCCGCGCCGGTCTTCAGATCGAGCGCATACAGGTTGCCGTCGAGCGAGCCGGCGATGAGCAGATCACCCATAATCAGCGGATCGGCCCAGACCCAGTTGGCGGTCGCATAATCCCACAACTTCGCGCCGCTGTCGGCGTTGACGGCATAGATCTTCGTGTCGAATGAACCGAAGTAGATCACGCTGCCGCTCGACTTGGGCGATGATGCAATGGCGCCGCCGGCCTCGAACTTCCACAGCAACACGCCGGTAGACCGGCTGAGCGCGTACAGGCGGCGGTCCAGCGAGGCGACATAGAGCCGGTCGCCCAGCACCAGCGGCTCGGCCCAGACCTTGTCCCGTGTCTGGAAATCCCACTTCCTGGCGCAGTTGCCGTTGGCATCGACCGGCTTGGTCAGGTCGATCGCGTAGACCCTATGCGGCGCCGGGCCAAAGAACTCCGGGATGCGCGCGAGATCAAAGTTCTTGGTCAGGTCGGGATGCGCATCCGACGAGCCGACGTACACGACGCCATCGGCGTAGGCCGGCGTGGCGATGATCGCCTCGCCGGTCTCAAAGGTGCAGTATTTGTCGCCACCGTCTCTCTTCAGCACGTACACCTTCTTGTCGCTCGACGCGACAATCACGTACTGATCGCCGACGACCGGCGCAGCATACATCGACGAGCTCGCTGAGGAAATGGTCTTGTTTTCCGGTGGGTACTGCCACTTCTTGGCCCCGCTGGCCGGATCGAGCGCATACACCCGTCCGCCGCGCGAGTTGATATACAGCGTGTCGCCGCCGAGCACAGGACGCGCCCAGCCAACCGAGGGCGCGCCGCCGCCGCACGCCGTGAGCAGCAGGGCGAGCGCCAGGACGGGCACGAGCAAAAATCGTTTCAACGTAATTCCTTGACTAGCAACTAGTCGCTAGTCGTTAGCTGCTAGTTATGGTACGGGGTCATAGCCGCCCGGGTTCCACGGGTGGCAGCGCCCGATCCGTTTGATCGCCATCCAGCCGCCTTTCAGCGCGCCGTATTTCTGGATCGCTTCGTAGCCGTAGGCCGAGCAGGACGGTGTAAAGCGACACGACGACGGCAGCACCTGCGAGAGCGTCATCTGGTACAGCCGGATCAACCCCATCAACAGCCGCTTCATCCGGATTCCCTTGCCACGGGCCACGGTACCCGCGCCAGCGCGCGCCGCAGCGCCTCGCCGATTTGCGCCAGCGTCGCGTCGTGGATCGGTTCGCGCGCCACCAGTACAATATCCCAGCCGGGCGGCAGTTGCGGCAGCGCCACGCGCGCCGCTTCACGCAGGCGCCGCTTCACGCGATTGCGCCTGACCGCACCGCCGATCCGCTTGCTGGTGGTAAAACCGATGCGTCCGTGAGGAAGGCCATTCGGGGAGGCGCGCACAACCAGCAGGGGCGTAGCCCAGGCGCCGCCTTCACGGTACACGCGCTGAAACGCGCCCGCATCCTTCAATCGCAGCCGTTGCGTCATCGCTGCGCCGCTCGCGTGCCGCACAGTCAAATGGCCAAACGACGGAGCGCCGCATGGCGTCGTCATCTGGCCATTTGATCATCCAACACATCGTATCCGGGCCGTGCGCCCAACACCGTCAAGTGTCTAGACCGACAATTTCTTGCGGCCGTGGGTGCGGCGCGCCTTGATGACTTTGCGCCCGCCGGGACTGCTCATGCGCTTGCGGAAGCCGTGAAC
Organism: Chloroflexota bacterium; assembly: GCA_016235055.1. NCBI lineage: Bacteria > Bacillati > Chloroflexota > Chloroflexota bacterium. Next base: position 17,098 of record JACRMK010000060.1, read on the forward strand.
TCGCGCGCGGCGGCGCACACGGGGTTGCCAGGTTCGCTTCACCATCGCTCTGCCGTCTCCTTCTAACCTTTATCGCTAATGCTAAGGAACGATTATAATGGCGTGGCGCAAATGCGTCAAAAATCGGGGGGCCCGCGTTGGCGGCCCGCCGGCAGTTCGGCAGGCAGGATACTCATTATGGACACGGCGAGTTTGGGAAGGCTGGCGACCGAGCAGGTCAACGAGCGCAATCGCGATCTTGACCTGTGGTCGCCGCTGGACATCGTCACACAGATGAATCAGGAAGATGCGCTCGTGGTGAAGGCCGTTCACACGCAGTTGCCGCAGATTGCGCAGGCCGTCGAGGCGATCGTGGAACGGCTGGCGAACGGCGGGCGGCTGTTCCTCGTCGGGGCCGGCTCCAGCGGGCGGCTCGGCGTGCTCGACGCCAGCGAATGCCCGCCGACGTTCGGCGTGCTTCCATCGCAGGTGCAGGGCGTGATCGCCGGCGGTGCGCGCGCCATTGCCAATTCGGTCGAAGGCGCGGAGGATGATGCGCGGGCGGGCGCCGCCGACCTGCTCAAGCGGCGGCTGTCGGCGCGCGATGCCGTAGTCGGCATCGCGGCCAGCGGACGCACCCCGTACGTCATTGGCGCGCTGCGCTATGCGCGCAAGTGCGAAGCGACGCGTATCGCGCTCGTCAACGCGCTGCCGTCGCCGATCGCCGCCGAGGCCGAGATTGTCATCGCACCGGTCACCGGCCCCGAAATCGTGTCGGGCTCGACACGGCTGAAAGCGGGCACCGCACAGAAGATGGTGCTGAACATGCTCAGCACGGCAACGTTCGTGCGGCTCGGCAAAGTCTACCGCAACCTGATGGTCGACGTGCGTGCCAGCAACGTCAAACTGCGCCAGCGCGCCATCCGCATCCTGTGTGAGGCCAGCGCCATGGACGAGGCGCGCGCCCGGCGCTTGCTGCCGCGCGTCAACTGGGAGATCAAGACGGCACTGGTGATGCACGTGGCCGGCGTCACGGCGCCGGAAGCGCGCCGGCGGTTGGCGGCGGCCGGCGGATTCGTGCGCGCGGCGCTGGCGGAAAGCGGCCACCGGTAGAGACTGCATGCTGCGCGCCGGCCGGCGGCGGCACACGGGAGAGAACGATGTCCGACTGGTTACTGAACGGCATTGCGGCCGCCAAGTCGCATGACAAAGAGATGGCGTGCTTCTACCTGGAACGCGCGCTGGCCGAATGGGAAGCCGAGGATATGTTTAGCGGCTCGCCTGATATGAATGACCAGCTCGAAGCCTATTACTGGCTCAGCGCGGTCACGGACGATCCGGCACAGAAGCGCGACTACCTTGAGCAGGCGCTGGCGATCAACCCGATGCACCCGGAATCGCGCCGCGATCTGGCGATCATCGAAGGGCGATTGAAGCCGGCTGAGATCGTCGATCCAGACCGCGTGCAGGCGGCGGTTGCGCCGGACGGCGCGCCCGACTCCAGCGCGGTGCGCCGCTTCGCCTGCCCACGCTGCGGAGGCAAGCTGGCGTACGACCCCGAATCGCGTGCGCTGGTATGCACGTACTGCGGTCACCGCGTAAGCGAGGCGGAGGCGCGCTCGACCGCCGTGCCGGAGCAGGATTTCGTCGCGACGATCTACACGGCCAAAGCGCACCGCTGGGAACTGCCCGCCAAGCGCACGCTGCAGTGCCAGGCGTGCGGCGCGCGGTATGTGCTGCCGCCCGCGCGCGTCGCCGGCGCGTGCCCGTTCTGCGCCTCCGCGCAGGTGGTCGAAACGACGGCGGCCGCCGCCGACCTGATCGAGCCGCAGGGCATCGTGCCGTTCCAGTTCGACGTTGACGCCTGCGTGCAGCATATCCGCAACTGGCTGCAAACCCGCCCGGCCGCGCCCGGCGACCTGTTCAGCGGGTCCGCCATTGTGCGCCCGCGCCCGGTGTACCTGCCGTTCTGGATCTTCGATATCGGCGGCAGCGTCTCCTGGAGCGCGATGGTTGAGGAGTATGACGCGCTGCGCCGGCAGAACGTATGGGTGCGGCGCACCGGACAGGAAGTGGTCCTGCGCGACAACACGCTGGTGCCCGCGACGCATACACTGGGCGACGAGCCATTGAAGGCGCTGGCCGCCGACGGTCCGGGCGCCTATGACACAAAGCAGGTTCAAGGTTACGCCGAGGAATACCTGGCCGATTGGCCTGCCGAAGTCTACCAGATCGCTATGGCCGATGCTTCGCTGCAAGCGCGCTCGACCGCGCTCGCGGCGGCGCAGGCGCGCATCAAGGCCACCATACTGGGCGAGGCGCGCGACCTGAGTTGCGGCAGCGCGGCGATCGTCATCAACACCTATCAACTAGCCTTGCTGCCCGCCTGGGTTGCGGCGTTCCGCTACCGGGGCCGCGATTACCCGCTGGTCGTCAACGGGCAGACCGGCGCGGTGCACGGCGACGCGCCGCACAACACGCTCAAGCGCTTCATGTCGGGCCTGCTCGGCTCGTTCTAAAAGCGATTGCAGGATAATTCAACACAGCAACGGTTTACCGTGCTCAGGTGGTTGGGGCAGGCCGCTGACTGTTCGAGCGGGCGGGTCACAGTCCCGTCTCGACACGATCGACACGTGCGACCGCGTGGTCCGACAATTCCGCAAACCGCATTAGTGAGCCACCCACACAACACCTTGACGGGCGCCCCTCGCTCTCAAACGTTGGTGATTACCCACATCGTCGTGGATCGCGCGTATCAAGACCTCGCGGGTTTTCAAAACCCGCGAGGTCTGGTAGATATGGGTAATCACCAGATCACCGCTCAGGGTAGACCGCAAAAGTGTCGGGGGCATGAGGATGCCACGGCAAATAACTCGTCATTCCGGCATGGTTTTGGCCGGAATCCACTCAAAAGGTTTAACGCCGATCATGGCAAGGCTGGATGCCGGCTAACTACATGCCGGCATAACGATCAGTCGCGGTCCGGATAGTTCAGCGGTATACCCCACCGCTCCAGCAATTCTCATTTTGGAGTCGGCCACCAGTATGCCCCCTCATCCCCTGACCCCTGCTCCCCCGCGCGCGCGGGGGAGCAGGGGAAAAGCTAACGGGGAGGTGCGCGGCGGCGCAGCCGCCGCGCACCTCCCCTAAGAATCTCGCCCCCTCCCAACTTTGTTGGGAGGGGGTCGGGGGGAGGGCAACGCCGCCAAGGGGCCAGTTCATAGCAAGCCGGCGTTGGAAAGTACCCGTCCAAAGCCAAAATGGGAATTGCTGCCACCGCTCAAGCGGCATTGCATTTTACCGTCTAAAATGCTATGATGCCGCCCATCCGAACCTGCAAGGGTCGGTCAGGCAGTGAACGCACACTGCCGGGGGTGGGGATTACGCAGAGGATTTGGACGATTCGCATTCCGGGCCAGCTTCAACGCGCCGGAGTTGATATCGGTCGCACGTATGGGTGGCTCCAATTTTGTTTTCTTCGTGCCGACGCTGCTGGCCGTGTTTGTTTGCAGTGGCATCGCCTTGTATGCCTGGCGGCAGCAGGTGCCGGGCGCGCGACCATTCGCCGTTCTGATGTTAGCCGCGGCCGAATGGTCGCTGTGCAGCGCGCTTGGATTCATCAGCACGGAACGCGCGACCGCCGAGTTCTGGGCGCACGCGCAGTACCTCGGATTCGTAACGGCCCCGGCGGCGTGGCTGGCGCTGGCGCTTGAATATGGCGGCAACGCGCACTGGCTGACCCGCCGTACGTTGGCGCTGCTGGCGCTGATGCCGGTCGTCACGCTGGCGCTCGTGATCACCAACCAGTACCACGGTTTGATCATCGCCGATTTCGATATCGACCCCACCGAAATGCACGCGGTCGAAGAGCCCGGCCTGTGGTACTGGGTCGTGGATGCCTATTCGTACGGGCTTCTGCTCCTCGGCGCCGGCACGCTCCTGCCCCTGTTTCGGCGTTCGGGAACGATCTACCGCTGGCAGATCACGACGATGGTGATTGGCGCCGCGCTGCCGTGGGTACTCGATCTGCTCGCCGACACGGGATTGACGCCGTTCCCGCGCGACGTGAACATGACCGCGGTCGGCTTCATCTTCACCGGCGGCCTGTTCACCTGGGGACTGTTCCGTTTTCGGCTGCTCGATCTGGCGCCGGTGGCGCGCGGCGCGATTATCGAGAACCTGAGCGAAGGCGTGATCGTGCTGGACACACAAGACCGCATCGTGGACCTCAATCCCGCGGGGCGGGCGATGCTCGGACGGACCGACAACACGCCGATCGGCCAGCCGCTGGCGGTGGCGTGGCCGCCGGTGCGCGTGCTGCTGGATCCGCCACCGCCGGCCGTACCCCGCGCCGAAGAGTCCTTCACTGCGGATGACGCCACACCCGAGGACAAGTCGCGCTGCGAGATCGCGCTGCCGCCCGAGGCGCCCACCGTTTTCTACGAGGCGCTCATCCAATCATGGACGCATGACGGCCGACCGGCCGGCCGGGTGGTCATCGTGCGCAATATTACGCGGCGCAAGCAGGCCGAGCAGGCCATCCTGCGACGCAACGGCGAGCTGGCCGCGCTCAACCGGCTGGGCCAGTCGCTCAGCCGCTTGACGGAGCCGACGGAGCTGGTCGATCTCATCCTCGCCACCATCGGGCAGGTGATCAACAACCGCAACCTGTACATCGCGCTGTACGATGAGGTCACCCAGTCCATCTCGTTTCCGCTGTATGTGGTCAACGGCGAGCGCATTGCGCGCGAGTCGCGCCCCATGGTCCACGGCCTGACGGAGCACGTTATTCGCACCGGCATGTCGCTATTTCTGCCGCGCAATCTTGAGAACGCCACAAACGAACTGGGCATCGAGCGGCAGCACCGTCCGGCCGCTTGCTATCTGGGCGTGCCAATGCTGGCCGGCGAGCGGGTGATCGGCGTGATCGCCGTACAGGACTACGAGCACGAGGACGCCTTCGACTGGGGCCATGTGGCCATGCTCACCACGATCGCTTCGCAGGCGACCGTCGCGCTGGAAAACGCGCGCCTCTTCGCCGAAACGCGCCGCCGCGCCGAGCAGTTGCAGGCGATCAATGATGTCGAGTACGTGCTGACGACCACCATGCAGCCGGAGGTGCTCGCTACGGAAATCGTGCACGTCCTCTCCTCGCGCCTCAATATTCGGCATGTCGCGCTCGGCCTGATCGACGGCGACGAGATTGTCTTCCGGGTAACCGACAACGAGGATGAGGACGAGGCTGTGCTGCGGCCGTTACTGAGCCTCCCGCGCGGCGGCGAGAGTATCACCGCGCAAGCCGCTGCCCTCGGCAAGACGACGGTGGTGCACGACACCCAACTCGAGCCGCGTTTCCAGCCGTTCGCGGACTGGCCGCACACGCGCAGCGAGGTCGCGGTGCCGCTCAAGACGCAGGCCGGCGTCATCGGCGTGCTCAACTTCGAGAGCGATGAGGTCAATGCGTTCGCGCCGGAACTGGTCGCACTGGTGGAGACGGTCGCCGGGCAGATCGCCATCGCCGTGGAGAACGCGCGCCTGTTCGCGGAAACACAGCGCCTGTCCGTCACCGACACGCTCACGGGCGTGTCCAACCGGCGGCAACTGTTCGAGATCGGCGCGCGGGAGATCAGCCGCGCCCGCCGGCTCGGGCAGCCGCTATCCGCCATCATGGTAGATATCGATCACTTCAAGCGGGTCAACGACACGTACGGTCACGCGGTCGGGGATCAGGTGTTGCAGGACATGGCGCGAACTTGCCAGCGACACGTTCGCGATAGCGACATCATCGCGCGCTACGGCGGCGAGGAGTTTGCCATCCTGCTGGTCGATACCGATCGCCACGGCGCCTGCCGGTCGGCGGAACGCCTGCGCGCGCACGTCGAGCACATGGTGACCGACACCCCGCAGGGCCCGCTGCGCATCACGCTCAGCGCCGGCGTCGCCGAGGTGCGCGCAGACAGCGACCTGGCCGAGGCGCTGAATCGTGCCGACCAGATGCTGTATGCCGCCAAGCAGTCCGGGCGTAACTGCGTGCGGGCTGAATAGGCTGCCCTGCGGCGGGTGAACGTCGCCAGGTGTCCGAGTGGCTTCGCTTACGGCTCGCGCACGCGTCGCGCGGCGGCGGTTATCTCACTTTCTGCCCACGACTACTTCAGAGGAAATGATGTTGGGGATGAACTCGCGCTGAATGTCACGAAAGCCGCCTGTTATGGTTTCTTTGCGACGACAATCTCCACGGGTACACCCCAGTACGACATCTTTGTCGTATCCAGGATTTGGAACCGGGCGTCTTCCAACGCCTGCCGAACAAAGATCGGTCGGCAGTCAACGTAATCGGGGAATTTCGCATGACCCCATTCATAAAGCCGTACAAGCATACTGGATTTTCCTTCTTTGGACATTGCCACCACGCAGATACGCCCGCCACTCTTGAGAACTCTCTGGCATTGCTGCAAAACAACGGGGATTTCGGGTGTGTCGAAGAGTTCAAGAGTGAAACTCGTAAAAACCGCGTCGAAGGAATTGGCGTCGAAGGGGAGGTTGGCGGCATCGCCGAGCTTTAGCTCCACTCGCTCTGCCAGACCTGCTCGCTCTACTCTTGATTGCGTGACGTGGCGCATGCCCTCCGAGATGTCCAGCCCGTAGACTTTCCCCGAACTGGCAACGGATTGAGCCAGGGCAAGGGTGCAATGTCCGGTGCCGAAGCCGATTTCAAGAACCTGCTCGCTTTCCTTCGCACTCAGTTTTTGCAGGCCGATTTCTCTGAACTTCTTCTCGCCCCACCCAACCAACACGTCATACCAGCGGCTAAACATGTCATAGCTCAGCTTGGCTGCTTCCTTCGACCTTGTGACTCGACTTATTTGAGTTGTCTCTGCAGAACGGCTCATGGCTGATATTTCACTTTCTCCCCACTACAACTTCGGAGGGGATGATGTTCTTGATAAACTCGCGTTGAACGTCGCGAAAGCCAGCCTGCCGCGTGAGCTCGGCCATCAATACCGGACGGCATCCGCCCCAGAGGTAGGGAACCAGCCTGCCCGGAGTAGCGCGGTACAACCTCTCCCACAGGGTGATGCCCCGGTCTTTGCTCAGGTTCACCATGACCAGCCGACCGTTATTCTTCAGCACGCGCCGGAACTCACCCAGGACGATTGGCATATCGTTCAGCGGGATCAGGTCCAGCATGTAGCTGTTGAACAGAACGTCAAAGGAGTTGTCATCGAAGGGGAGCGAACGGGCGTCGCCCTGCCGGAGATCGACGTTGGTGAAGCCCGCCCCCGCCGCCGCGCGTCTGGTCTTTTCCAGCATCCTGGGCGACAGGTCTAGGCCGTAGACAACGTTTGCCCGGTCTACGCGCTTCAAAACCTCAAGCAGCGTCGCTCCCGTGCCCACGGCCACCTCAAGCACCCGGTCGTGGGGCTGGATGGCTGCCAGCGCCAATCCTCGCAACCTGGGCTTTCTCTCCATCGGAACTACTACAATGCCATAGAAGCGGCTCCACAAGTCATAAGTACGCTGGATGGCGCTCACCGTGACCGGCGCCTCGATCATTTGTCCCTCATCGGCCTGGACCATTTGGCTCCTCCCCATAGAGTTTCTCGCTCACTGCGCGCAGCGTGGATAGTTCCGAAACATCGCGGTCCAACCGCGGCAGGCGTGTCCTGACGAGATCGGCAAAGCGATCCTCGGTCTCGCCGAGGTAGCGCCTCTGCAGGCATGCTCTGGCCGCCAGGAAGCGGTTGCCTTCGATGACTTCGGGACTTCCCTTTTGGTGAAACAGGTCAACAGGCATGGGGTATATCCTCCTTGTACTTGTAATAGACAATATGTGTATGTACGAAATAAATATGCAAAAAAAAAGCGCGGCGGGCCCCTTGCCCTAGCCCGCACAGCAAATTCTAAACACTTTCTCAATCGCCCTGGCGACCTGTTCGATGGTGCGCAGCAGGGCAGAGCGCTCTTCCTCCCGCAATTCATCCAGGACTTGTTTGAAGAACTCCTGCATCGCGCGCTCCACGACGCGCCGCAGTTCGCGCCCCCGATCGGTGAGCTTGACTCGCACCACGCGTCGATCCTCGTGGTCGGACTCGCGATATACCAGCCCTCGTTCGACAAGTTGATCCACATAGCGGGTCATCGTGCTGCCGGCCAACCCCATGGCCTCGCTCAAGTCATTCATGCTGAGATAGCCCTGCTGCGGAAGGGACAACAAGGTGTACCCCTGCGAGGCAGTCACGCCGTTCTCTGCCAGACACGCTTGATTGCATAGCTCGTAGGCTCTGACAAGTTGGTGAAGCTCGCGTTGAAAGCTGGCTGCGAAGGCACTCGATTTAAGGTTCATAGAGTCATCGACTGAATTAAATTTGTAATTGCGTATATTTGTATTATACAACTATTTTCGCTTTTGTCAAGCATTGGATAAGCACGAGCAGGGCCATTCAATTGTCGTAGTGCACGATCATAATCCGATGAAGCGTGCCCTGAGCGGCACACGACGCCGTCGCGTGTCGCTCAAGGCATGGGCGCACCTTGTCAAGGCACTGCTGAATCGCCCTGAAGTTCGAGTGGATCACGCTCAATGCTCTGCGCGTCTTGAGGGCCGCCGGGCGCTGGCCGTGAACGCTATGATTTGCCCTGGATCGCGCGCATCGCGTGGCGACGGTTGCCCATCGTCGCCATCATGCCGGCCATAAAGCCGATCGCCGTCAGCGCGGCCAGCCCGATCTTCGTCACATCCACAATTGGCTGCACTGCCACACCGTCCGGCCGAATGACGATGGCGGCGACCGGGCGCGCCAGCACCCGCCCGCCGCCGCCCCCGCCGGAACCGTAGCCGGTGTGCTCCTGCGCGCCGCCGTCTGCGCTGGACGGGCCGGCACCGCCGCCCACACCAACGCCGACGACGCTGAACAGTTCGGCCGCCGGGATCACGATCGTATCGCCGCTGACGACGGGCTCGCCGTACACCGCTTCGACGCGCGCCACGTCAAGGTGCTTTTCAAGCAGGCGCTGCATCGTGGTCAATGGCAGAGCGGCGTCGGGGTTGACGTTTTCGTTCGACATAGCAGACCTCGAATCGGCCGGCGCAGCGCGCCGGGCCGGGTAGTATTAGCGCCGCGCGCGGCGCGACAGTCCCAGGCAGAACAGCGCAAGGGCGGCGCCGCCGAACAGTGCCAACTGCATGAGGCGCGTCAGATCATGCACCGGCAGCACGCGCTCGCCGCCGGCGTCGCGCACCCGCACGGCGCTCGGCCGGTTCCAGATCAGGCCGCCAAACGGCGGCAGTTCCAGCCGCAGCGCGCGCGACTGCACGACGAGCTGCCGCCCGGCCGCCAGGATCGGCTCGCTGACGTGCGTCTCGTAGGCGATGCGAGGCAGCAACGGTGTTAATGGCATATCGCTCTCTCCAAAAATGGGCGCCGGATCGCGCTTAAAACAGCCCGCGCAGCATCAGGAAGAAGCCGAAAATGAGCAGCGGGATGCCGATAATGGCGCCGATCACCGTCACGGTCAGCAGGACGCCGACGATCATGAACACGATGCCAAGCACCACGGCGATCAGGCGGCCGGTCAGGCCGAGCACAAACGTGACCAGTTGCCAGACGGCTCGGAACGGCCACAACAGCCACGGCACATGCGAACGAACTCGCGTCGTCATGGGATTCTCCAATCGAGAGTTCACCGGCTTTGAAAACCGGTGACCTCTGCACTTGATCTTACTCTACACCGTATTACGACGCGCGCCCAATCCGGTTACAGCGGCAGCAAAAAGCGCCGGCTCTGGACAAACCAGCCGGCGCACACGGTACGGGTGCGGGGTCCGTTCACGTCGGCGCATCGGTCTGAAATGAATAGCCGAAGCCGCGCTCCGTCACCACGTGCAGCGGCTGGCTGGGGTCGTCCTCGATCTTGCGGCGCAGGTACCAGATGTACCGCTTGACGTAGTCGTTGTCTTCCTCGGTTTCGTAGCCCCACACGCGCTCCAGCAACTGCTCGTGCGACAGCACGCGCCCGCCGTTCTCCGCCAGCGTCAGCAGCAGCTTGTACTCGGTCGGCGTCAGCGAAACCGGCTCGCCGCGCTTGGTCACGCGGTGGCCGTCCACGTCGATCACGAGCTCGCCGCTGGTGATGCGGTGCGGGCGCGTGTCGGACGGAATGCCGGCGCGCGAGGTGACTGCCTTGACGCGCGCGCCCAGCTCCGCGAGGCTGAACGGCTTGGTCATGTAGTCGTCCACGCCCAACTCGAAGCCGCGCACCTTGTCGTTGACCTGGTCCTTGGCGGTCAGCATGATGATCGGCACCTTGGACGACTGGCGGATGCGGTGGCACGTCTCCCAGCCGTCCATGCGCGGCATCATCACGTCGAGAATGACGATATCCGGCGTGTCCGTCAGCACCTGCTGCAGGCCCTCGATGCCGTTGTTGGCCACCGTGACCTTGTAACCCGCTTTGGTCATGGACTGTTTGATCAGCCCCGACAGCGTCTTGTCGTCATCGATGACGAGTACTTTCATTGCACTCCCTCTCCCTCGGCGGCGGGCGTCGCCGCAATTGGCACCGTATACGAGAACGTGGAGCCCCGGCCCAGTTCGCTTTCCACCCACATGCGCCCGCGCATCGCTTCGATCATCTTGCGCGAGATGTACAGGCCGAGCCCGTGCCCGTAGATCTGCTGCGCGTCACTGCCATCCACGCGGTAGAACTTCTCGAAGATGCGGTCTTTCTCTTCCGGTGGAATGCCCTGCCCCTGGTCGGTGACGGTCACGACCACCTCGGCGCCGCGCTGGTACGCTTGCAGCGTGATCAGCGAGCCTTCGTCCGAGTATTTGACGGCGTTGTCGAGCAGGTTCAGCAGCACCTCATTGATGCGGTCGCGGTCGCCCCAGGCCGGGTGCAGCGGCGTCTCGGCCACGCGGCGGAAGCGGTAGCTGCCGGCCCGCGCGCGGACTGTCGCGATGACGTGATCCATCACCTCGGTCATGTCGAACGCCGACGACTGCAGGAACAGCGCGCCCGCTTCGATGCGCGCGACGTTCAGCACACCCTTGATCAGCCGTCCCAGCCGGTCGGTCTGGTCGTTGACGATGGTGAACGCCTGGCGGCAGGTCGGGTTGTGCTGGTCGCAATCGGCGCGCATCAGTTCCAGCGAGCCATTGATGTTAGTCAGCGGAGCGCGCAGTTCGTGCGAGACCATCGAGACAAACTCGTTCTTCAGCCGGTCCAGGCTCTGCAATTTGTCGTTGGCCTGGCGCAGTTCCTCGTTCTGGTCCGCCAGCGCGCTGTACGCTTCTTGCAGCTCGCGGGTGCGCTGCCGTACTTTGTCCTCCAGTTCGTGGTTCAACTGCCGGATGGCGTTCTCGGCCCGCACGCGCTCACTGATATCGCGCAGCACGGCAGCCGTGCCCAGCGGGCGGCCCTGCGGATCGCGAATCGTGGTGCGCGTCAACTCGACCGGAATGCGTGCGCCGTCTTTGGCCACCCGCATCGTCTCGAAACCGCGCAGGAAACCGTGCTCCGACGTCCGCTTCTCGATCTCGGCAAATTCATCGACGCGGTCAGGCGGCACAATAACATTGAAATGCCGACCCGCGATCTCGTCGGCTCGCCAGCCAAACATCATCTCGGCGCCGCGGTTCCAGAGTTGGATGTTGCCCTGCATGTCGATACCGATGATCGCGTCGGCCACCGTCGCGCTGACCGTGGCCATATACTGCTCGCGCGCGCGCACCTCTTCCAGCCGCCGCGACTGCTCCTCCATTTGAAGGTAAACCAGATGCAGGAGGATGCCGATCAGCATCGGGCCGACTACCGCATAGGCGATTAATTGAAATGGGAATGCGCCGAATGGCTGATTATAGATGACGTTGTGAATCAGTTCAACTGCGACCACCGTGACAAACGCCACGATTGGAATCAGCCAGCGCAACGTCTTGATTTCGGGCCGCGTTGAGAGGATCGGATGACGCAAGGAAACTGGCAGTGTGCTCACAATGCCGATTGTACGAGGGCGCACAAAATCGAATAGGGTCAGATGCCCCTGATTGTTTGGGACATCGCCTACTCGTCGTATTATGAAAGCGTATGGGGTGTCTTGCCGCCTATCGGGCGGTCTTCGGACGCATTATGGATAGGTTGCGGCGCTACTAACCTCCACCGTGCTGGCTTTGTCATCGGTCGCGCGCAGCAACAGAATTGGTACCGGTGTCGAATGCAGTACCCGATCGGCGACTGAGCCGTAAACCCAACGGCGGACGCCGCTGCGGCCGTGAGTGCTCATGACGATCAGATTGGCCTGCTGCCCGCGCACCATATCTAGCAACGCTTCGGCGACCGGCGGTCGGGATACGACAATGTGCGTTCGCACGCCGTCGGCCTCCAGACGCGTCCGCCAGCTTTGCAGATACTCGGTCGCCTGCTTCTCGTCGCCCGGCTCCTCGACGACGAGCGGCATCGCCTCGGGTGTGCCATAAATCGCCGGCGGCAGCGTGATCACGCGAGTCAACACAATCTCCGCGCCGAATGCACGAGCCAGTTGCACGGCCGGCGGCACAGCCAATTCGGCCAGCGGCGAGCCGTCCAGCGGCAATAGCACGCGCTGGATGCTTGCGTCGCCGCGCATCGGCGGGCCGCTGCGGGTCAGGAGCACCGGGCAGGTCGCATGCCGCAGCACGCGGTCTGCCACCGAGCCAAATACCCAGCGACCCACGCCGCTGCGCCCGCGCGTCGACATGGCGATCAGGTCCACGTCCATCGACTGCGCAAAGTCCAGGATGCACTCGGCCGGGATGCCCGTTTCGAGCGCGGTCTTGACGCTGATCCCTTCGGCATGCAGCGGCCCGGCGATGGCGTTCAGGTACTCGCGCGCCTCGCGCTGCGCGATCTCCATCAACTCGTCCATATCAATGAGATGACCGTCGTCGGTCACCTCGTTCTGCTGGATCGACGGCACCGCACAGAGCAAGGTAACTTCAGACCTCATCCGGCGCGCAATAGCCAGTGCGCAGGGCAAGACCTGCTCGGCTTGAGTGGACTCGTCGAGTGGGATCAGTATTTTGGCGAACACGCGAGCCTCCTCCCGATAACGCACGTCGGGGGCTCTGTATTGATTACAAGTTAAGCGGAAAAGGTCTGAAATGGATTAGAAGTAGGTCTAAGTTTCGTGGCAAGTCATCTGACCCACCGAATGGTCGATATTGTTCGACAATCGAGCGTACTTGGGACACTGTTTTGACCTAATTTTGACCTGATGGCGCTAAAGTGTAGGAGGCGAACTCTATCATTATTGTTAGGAATACTAAGCGATGCTCAATGCTCGACTCCTCGCAATACCGATCTGGGGCTGGTCGTTGCTCGCGATGTTGTTCGGCGGCGCGGTCGGGATGGGCGGCTTCACATTCACGTATGCGCAGGGCTTCGCGTACTTCTCGAACGACCCGCGCGCCTGCGCGAACTGCCATGTGATGCGCGAAGTCTATGACGCCTGGAGCCACGGCAGCCATAAGGCGGTGGCCGGCTGTAACGACTGTCACACACCGCACGACTCGCTGATCGCCAAGTACTACGTCAAGGGCGTAAACGGCTTCAATCACAGCCGCGCGTTCACGCTGGGCGATTTCCCCGAGCCGCTCAGCATCACGCAGTTCAACCGGGATGTGGCGTACCACAACTGCCTGGCGTGCCACGGCGAACTGACCGTGGCGATCAGCCATGTGAACGACCGCGACCCGACCGACTGCGTGCAATGTCACGCCGATGCCGGACATCGGACCCGCAAATAACGCCAAGGAGCACGTATGACTCAAACCACTAAATCCGGCCGCGGACGCAGCATCGCGCTACTGGCGGCCGCCTTCGTTGTCGGCGCGCTGCTGATGGCGGGCCTGGCCGCCCTGCTGCTCAATATCCAGGAGAAAAAGACCGAAGCGACGCAGTTCCCGCTCAAGGTGCTCGACCTTGCGGCGAACGAGCTTAACCCGGAGGTCTGGGGCCGCAATTTCCCGCGCGAGTTCTCGACCTTCAACAAAATGCAGGACACCACGCTCAGCACGCCGTTCGGCGGGTCGGTGAAGTATAGCAAGCTCGAAAAAGACCCGCTGATGATCAAGCTCTGGGCGCCGTACCCGTTCAGCGTGGAGTACAACACGGCGCGCGGCCACTTCTACGCGCTGACCGACCAGATGGCGACCAGGCGCATTCAGGTGGTCAACCAGCCGGGCGCGTGCGCCAACTGTCACGCCGCCGAGGCGCCGCAGTTGATCGCGTCGATGGGCTGGGAGACGTTCAACAAGACGCCGTACAACGAGATCAAGGACAAGCTGCACTACGGGTCGTCGTGCGCCGACTGCCACGATCCGCAGACGATGAGCCTGCGCATCACGCGTCCCGCGCTGCTGAACGCGCTGAAGGCGCGCAACATCGACATCACACAGGCCACGCGCCAGGAGATGCGCACCTACGTCTGCGCGCAGTGCCACGTCGAGTACTACTTCGCGGGCGACAACAAGGTGCTGACGTTCCCGTGGAGCAACGGCCTCAACATCGACAACATCGAGGAGTACTACACCAAGCTCGGCTTCCGCGACTGGGTGCACAAGGATACCGGCGCCAGCATGCTCAAGATGCAGCACCCGGAGTATGAGATGTACAGCAGCGGCATCCACGCGCGCTCGAACGTGGCCTGCGCCGACTGCCACATGCCGTACGTGCGCGACGGGTCGGTGAAGGTATCCGATCACTGGATCCGCAGCCCGCTGACGAACATCAGCAACGCCTGCCAGCCGTGTCACCGCTGGGGCGACGAGGAATTGAAGAATCGCGTGCTGGAGATCCAGACCCGCACGGCCCGCCAGATCAAGGCAAGCGAGGAAGCGCTCTCCGACGCGATCGATGCGATGGTCGCGGCGAAGAACGCCGGGGCCGGCGACGCTGACCTGGCGAAGGCGCGCGACCTGCACCGCCGCGCGTCGATGCGCTGGGACTTCGTCTCGTCCGAGAACAGCACCGGCTTCCACAGCCCGCAGGAGGCGATGCGCATACTCGGCGACTCGATTAACTTTGCGCGCCAGGCGCAGGTCGAAGCGTTGAAGCTCACGCAGAAGAAGTAGCGGCCGGGCCCAAGTTAAGCGGTTGAAAGCGGAGACCCCACAGATCCTGAAGACCTGTGGGGTCTGTCTGTTTCCGTTCGGTGCCAAGCTGGCAGCGGGCAATTATGCGGGCAGCGCGGGCGGCTGCCAGCCGCCCATCACGGTTTCCAAGTGCTGCGCTACCGCCAGCGCAACGTCTTCACGCCATGGGCGCGCGACGACCTGCACGCCAATCGGCAGTCCCTCCGGTGACGTGCCGCAGCGCACGACGACGACGGGCCAACCAGTGAGGTTATAGGACATCGTGTAGCTGAGATCGGTGCCATCGAGATCGTCGTGCAATGCTGCCACACGCGAGGACACTGGACAAATAATGACGTCATAGCGCTGAATATATGTGAGCATCTCTCGACGGTACAGTGCCCATCGATCCATTCGCGCCGCAAACTCTGCCAGTGTTACGGCACTTTCGGATTGTGTGCCGAGAAGCGGCGGAGACATCTGCGTTGTCCCGGCAACTTGCAGGAGCCGTCGCACAGCCGCGCCACCATCGGCATTGAAAAGCTCATACCACACATTTCGCGCCGTATCGGATTGGGGTGGACGGTGCTCCGTTACAATTAGGTCAGCCTCGGCCAAACGAAGCGCAACCTCACGCACTACCGCCACTATCTCCGGCATCGGAGACTTGAACCCATTGTCAAGATAAAACGCGGCTCGTAGCCCCTTCAGTTCAACATCTTGCGGGTTGCCGAGCGGCATCGGAATTATGGCGGGGTCTCGCCAGTCTTCACCGGCGATGAGTGGCAGCGTCAGAACCAAGTCACGAACAAAACGCGCCATCGGACCGACTTGCGTAAATGCATCCGCAATACCCATGTTGGGAACTAAGAGATGGCCCGTTCTGGGAACACGGCCCGAAGTGGGTCTGATACCAGCGATACCGCACAAGTGAGCCGGATTTCGGATACTACCTCCCATATCGCTACCTAGGTCCAGTGGCGATCCACCGGCGGCAACAATCGCCGCCGAACCACCGCTGCTTCCACCAGGCGTGCGTGCCAAGTCGTAGGGATTGTTCGTCAGGCCATAGACCAAGTTCACGGTTCTATCCCACATGGTCAGCTCGGGCGTATTGGTTTTGCCCAGCAGGATCGCGCCGGCCGCGCGCAGTCGTGCCACGGCGGTTGCGTCCTCCGCCGGCACGAACTTGGCGCGTCCCAATGTACCAGCCGTGCTGATCACACCGGCCGTGTCAAACGAGTCCTTGATCGTCATCGGGATACCATGCAATGGGCCTTTGATCTCGCCACGGGCGAGGGACGCATCGGCATCCCGCGCCTGCTGGCGCGCCGTGTCGGCAGTCAGTTGCACCACGGCGTTGAGGCGTGGATTCACCACTTCGATGCGCTTCAGGCAGGCGTCCACGACCTCTGCGGAAGAGACGGTCTTGTCGCGAATGGCCTGGGCAAGCTCGGTCACTGATGCGAAGATGATGTTGTCCATTTCAGTGTCCCCTAAAACACGATCAGGTTCCGCAGTGCATCGCCGCCGGCGGTATGCGCGATCGCTTCATTGATGCGCTCTAGCGGGTAGCGCGCCGTGATCAGCTCGTCCAGTAGCAGTTGCTTATTGCGATACAGGTTAATCAAGTGAGGCACGTCCACGTTGAGCCGCGTGCTGCCCATCGTGCTGCCCGTGACCATGCGCTCCTGCACGAACTGCTGAACGGGGAGCGCGACGGTCGCGCCGGTTTCAGGGATGCCAACGATGACCTGCAAGCCGCGCGGGCGCAGCATCGCGAACGCCTGGGCGGACGCCTGCGCATTGCCGACCGTCACGAAAACATAGTCAGCGCCCCGCCCTCCGGTCAGTTCACGCACATAAGCAATCGCGTCTCTAGTCTCAGTAGATCCAAAATTGGCTGAAATTGGCAGCAAGTAAAGCGGCTTGCTCAAATCCTGTATGATTGTTAGTACCACCCAACAATCCAGGGAGAGCAAGCCATGGCGAATGATACCCCGAAACTCAGTGCAGATAA